>DASQAY010000121.1:0-3785 GCA_035635515.1 Candidatus Eiseniibacteriota bacterium
CCAAGATCTTTACCGGGCGGGCCAGCGTGGCCGACGCCACCAAGGCAGCGGACCAGGCCCTGGCAGACAAACTCAACCAGTAGATCGCGTATCGTGCACCAGGTGACGAGCGCCGCCCCGGCAACCCCACTGACAGGGCCGGCCGGGCGGCGCTCTCGGCTGGTCCGGCGCCGGCGGGCAGCCACGGTGCCCTGGCACGTCCCCTACGTTCTGCTGGCGCCGGCCGCGCTGGCGCTGGGGGCCGTCGTGGTCCTGCCTTTCGTGTACTTGGTCGTGATTTCCTTTCAACAGTTCCGAGCGAGGGAGCTGATTCAGGACCTGCCGACGGTGTGGGTCGGGCTGGCCAACTACCAGTACATCGTGGCCAAGCCCGAATTCTGGGCCGTCCTCGGACGAACCCTCATCTTCGCCGGGGTCAACGTGGCCCTCACCGTCGCGATTGGGATGGGCATCGCCCTGCTGTTGCAGCGCCTGGGCACCCGGATGCGACTCCTCCTGTCCATCAGCATGGTGCTGGCCTGGGCCACGCCCACGGTGACCGCGACGCAGGTGTGGCAGTGGCTCTTCGACCGTGACTTCGGGGTCGTCAACTGGGTGCTGACCAGCCTGCGGCTGGGAGCCTTCACCCAGCACTCGTGGCTCTCGGACCCGACCTCACTCCTGGGACTGGCCACCCTCATCGTCGTCTGGGGGGCCTTGCCGTTCGTGGCGCTGGTCCTCTACGCCGGGCTGTCGCAGGTGCCGGAAGACCTCTACGAAGCGGCTCGGGTGGACGGGGCGAACGCGTGGGCCACCTTTCGGCAAGTGAGTCTGCCCCTGCTGGCCCCCATCCTCCTGGTGCTGACGTTGCTGTCCACCATCTGGGACTTCCGCGTGTTTACCCAGATCTTCGTGCTCCAGAAGAGCGGCGGGATCTCGGAGGATACCAACCTGATCGGCATCTGGGCCTATCACCAGTCCTTCGGGGGGACGCCGAACTACGGACGGGGCGCGGCGACGGCCTTCATCGGGGTGGTCATTCTCCTGATGATCACCGCGGTGCTGGTGCGGCGCATGGTGCGCATCGGGGACGAATCGTGACCGCGGGCCCGCGGCGCGGCTCGATGGTCGCCAATGGCCTCGCCCTCCTGGCCAGCCTCTTCTTCCTGTTCCCGGTCTACTGGATGGTGGTCACCGCCTTCAAGCCGAGCGGTGACATCCAACTTCCCAGGCCCAAGTTCATCCCGGTCCCGTTCACCTTCCAGCACTTCATCGACGGCGTCCACAAATACCACTTCTGGGCGAACGCCCGAAGTAGTGTGATCGTGACCTGCTCCGTGGTCATCCTCTCGATGGCGCTGGCGTTCTTCGCCGCCACGGCGCTCGCCCGGTTCCGGTTTCGTGGTCGCAAGCTGTTCATCGTCCTGCTGCTGGTGGTCCAGATGGTCCCCTTCGAGGCGATGCTCATCCCCATCTTCGTCGAGCTCGATCGCGCCGGGCTCGTCTACCACCTGACCGGGGTCATCCTCGCCTACCTGGCCTTTGCCCTGCCGTTCACGATCTGGACCTTGCGGGGCTTCGTCGCCTCCGTGCCGGTGGACCTGGAAGAGGCGGCGCTCACCGACGGCTGCACCCGGACCCAGGCCTTCATCCGGATCCTGTTTCCGCTGATCGCGCCTGGACTCGTGGCCACGTCGATCTTTGCCTTCATCCAGGCCTGGAACGAGTACATCTTCGCCAACGTGCTGCTCACGAATGAGAACGCCACGCTGCCGGTCTGGCTCGCCTCCTTTGTGTCCATGGGAACCCAGATCGACTGGGGCGGCATCATGGCCGGGTCCACGCTCTTTGCGCTGCCGGTCATGATTTTTTTCATCCTGGTGCAGCGTCGGATCACGCAGGGAATGACGGCTGGCGCGGTCAAGGGCTGATGGACGACCTGCACCGCCTGGCGCTGGGCTGCCTCCTTCCCGGGTTCGATGGCACGGTCCCGCCCGATTGGGTCCGCCGCCGCCTCATGGATGGGCTGGGTGGCGTGGTCCTCTACGGTCGCAACGTCCGCACCCCGGAGCAGGTGGCGTCGCTGACCGCGCAGCTTCGGGCGGACCGCGCCGATCTGGTGGTGGCGACCGATGAAGAGGGCGGCGACGTCACCCGGTTGGCGGCGTCGACCGGGAGCTCCTACCCCGGCAACCTGGCGCTGGGCCACGTGGACGACGTCGGCCTGACGCGTGCGGTGGCCGAGGCCATGGCCGATGACCTGCGGGCGGCCGGCATCAACCTCGATCTCGCGCCGGTCGCGGACGTGAACTCGAATCCCGACAACCCGGTGATCGGTGTCCGGTCGTTTGGCGCGGAACCCGACCTGGTGGCGCGGCATGTCGCGGCGTTTGTGGATGGGCTGCAGAGCCGTGGCGTCGCCGCCTGCGCCAAGCACTTTCCCGGCCACGGGGACACATCGGTCGACTCCCACGAAAGCCTGCCAACGATCACCGACGCCGCGTCGGCCGTGGCCGCCCTGGTTCCGTTCCGCGCGGCCATCGCGGCCGACGTGCAGGCCATCATGACGGCCCACATCCTGGTGCCGGCTGACGACGTGCCGGCCACGCTGAGTCGGCGAGTCCTCACTGGACTGCTTCGCCAGGAGGTGGGCTTCACCGGGTGCATCATCACGGACGGCATGGACATGGGGGCCATCAGCCGGACGATCGGTACCGAGGAAGGGGCGGTCCTGGCGCTGGCGGCCGGCGCCGATGCCATCTGCACCGGCGGATGGTTCACCGATGAAGCGGTAGTCGACCGGGTCCAGAGCGCTATTGTCCGGGCGGTCCGTGAGGGGCGGCTGAGCGAACCGCGGCTGCGAGAGGCCGCCGGCCGGGTCATTGGGCTGGCATCGTGGGCGGCGCGCCACCCGGCGGCAACGCCGGCAACCGACTCCGGCGTTGGCTTGCAGGCAGCCCGACGGGCCATCCGGGCGTCAGGCGAGGTGCGCGTCGGCCGGGCTCCGGTGGTGGTCGAGTTTCATCAGGCCGCGTCGCAGGCGGCCGGCGTTGTGCCCTGGGGAATAGGCGAGATTATGGCCCAGCGCGAGGCCTCGGTCTCAGTCTTGCGAGTCGACGAGACGGTGGATGTCGATGACGTGATCCGGGTCGCGGCCGAACGCCCACTGGTGCTGGTGGTCCGCGACCTGCATCGCCATCCTGGAACGGCTGCCGCCACCGAAGCGATCCTTCAGACACGACCCGACGCGGTGCTCGTGGAAATGGGCATCCCGCTCCGGCGGCCGGCGCGGGCGACCGCCTACCTGGCGACGTACGGGGCCGGCCGGGTGAATCGACTCGCGGCCGCCGAGCTCGTCATGGGACCCCCGACCGAACGCCCCCACGAGCGGGCCGGCGCCTCCGATCGGCTCTCGACCCATGAGCTGCTCGCCCTGATGCACGCCGAGGACCGCCGGGCCGTCGAGGCGGTAGGGGAGATCCTGGACCGCATTGCCGAAGCCGTCGAAGGGATCGCCGGCCGGCTGCGGGCTGGGGGCCGCCTTCACTATTTCGGCGCCGGCACCAGCGGGCGCCTGGCTGCCCTCGATGCGCTGGAATGCCCAGCCACCTTCGGGGTGGCCGATAACGTGGTGGTCGCCCACATGACTGACGAGGGACCAGCGGAAGACGACGCCGCGCTCGGTCGTGCTGATGCTGATGGCGCCCTGCTCCGGTCGATCGACGCCGTCGTGGGCGTCAGCGCCAGTGGCCAGACCCCCTACGTCCTGGCTGCCCTCGAGGTGGCCCGGCGGCAGGGCGCCTATA
>DASQAY010000122.1:0-8024 GCA_035635515.1 Candidatus Eiseniibacteriota bacterium
AGAGCAGTTGCTGGCGGCCGCCGATACCACGCTCTACACCGACAAGAAACGGCGGAAGAGGCCAGCTTAGTGATGTTCTCTGTGTGGTTTGAGAAAGGCCTGGTTCCCTTCCCGCGGGCGGGGACCGAATCTCCCTCCCCCCGCGGGGAGGGGTAGGGGCGGGGGTATTCCGAGAGGCTCTAGCTCGAGCGACGGGAGCGAACGCCTGACAGACAGCGCGCCCTGCACCTGACTGTTGGCCGTGATCGCGCCTCCTGGGGAGTGTTCTCAAACCTCCCAAGGAGGAACACTTAGCCAGGCGCCGAGCTGCGCCTAGCCAAAAACGCCGGAGAGCTCGTAGAGCTCGCGGGGCACGCGCCGCGTCTCCTTGATGACCTCCCGCAGAGGAACGATGCTGACCTCGCCGTTCTGCCGAATCGGGATAACCCCCGCCCGTCCCGCAGCCAGCAGGTCCGTGGCGGCCACACCCAGGCGGGTTGCCCAGATCCGGTCGACCGGGGTCGGTGACCCACCGCGCTGCAAGTGGCCGAGCACCGTCACCCGAGTTTCGAACCCGGTCTTGTCTTCGATACGGGTACTGAGCGCATCCCCAACACCCTGCTTGGCCAGCTGGATGTGGCCGAATGCGTCTCGCTTTTCGGCCGCGGCCGTGGCGGCCACGGCCGGCTCGAGCTCCGCCATTTTCACGCCCTCGGCAATGACGATGATGCTGAAGTCCTTGCCCTCCCCGCGGCGCCGGTGGAGGTGTTCTACCACCTGGTCGAGGGAGACCGAGAACTCCGGGATGATGATCAGGTCGGCGCCGCCGGCCAGGCCGCCCACCATCCCCACCCACCCCGTATCCCGGCCCATCACCTCTACCACCATGACCCGGTGGTGGGCCGACGCGGTGGTGTGTAGCCGGTCGAGGGCCTCGACCACGACGCCCACCGCGGTGTCGAAGCCGATACAGAACTCGGTGACCGCCAGGTCATTGTCGATGGTCTTGGGCACCCCGACCACCGGGTAGCCCGCATCACTCATGGCCGCGGCCACGGAGAGCGTATCGTCGCCGCCGATGGCGACCAGTCCGTCGATTCCGTTGGCCCGCAGGAGGGCGACCACGCGGGTGATTCCGTCCTTCTCCCTCATCGGATTGGTCCGCGACGTGCCCAGGATGGTCCCGCCCAGCGGCAGGATGCCGCGAACCGAGGCCGGCGTCAGGTCCTCGACATCACCCCGGCCCAGCAGTCCGGCCCAGCCGTTCTTGATCCCGGACACCTGGAATCCCTTCTGGAAGGCCCGCCGCGCCGCGCCCCTAATCGCGGCATTGAGACCGGGCGCATCGCCACCCCCGGTGAGGATCCCAATACGCATCGCCCAATTATGGCGATGTCCCTCGCCCTCGGGCGGAGGCCTGACGTAACCTCAGGCAGCGACGGTCAGCTGTGGCGTCCACGTCCAGCCGCCGTCACGGGTCACCTCGATGGCGAACGCGTTGCTGTCCGTTCGAACGATGACCCAGCCGGTGGTCGCGGAGACGAAGGCGGCCCCGAAGGTTTCCTGGACGCTCCGGATGGCGCCCGTCACGGTCGCCGTCCGGCTGCAGCAGTCGCTGCTTGCCATGACCGTACTGGCCCGGTCGGCAATTGGACCGTCGCCCACGAAGGCAGCGTGCTGCGGGTCGATCACGCTGAAGCTCCCGGGGTAGCTATCCGGGCCGGCGGGCAGCCCGGGCATCAAGCTTCCCTCGGTCATGGACTCCCCCAGCACGGCCTGCCAATGCTGCCCGTCCTGGGTCGCGTAGGCGATGTACGGAATGTGCCCGGCCGCGGCCGGCCCGCCCTCGAAGTCGACCCAGAGTGCGCTGGGACCCGCGCACTCGATCAGCGTGGTCTGTGGAATGCCTCCATAGACGTTGCCGCGCTGAAGCACTTTCTGCCAGGATGTCCCGCCGTTTACTGATCGATAGACCCCACCGCTGGCTGTCCCCAGCCAACCGAGGCTCGGGTCGGTGAAGCAGACGGTCTGCGGGTCCGCCGGCGAATTCATTGGTTGCCAGGTGTGCCCGCCGTCAGTCGTGCGAACCAGGGTGCCGAGGCCGGCGGGAATCAACCACCCGTGCACGGACGCGATGTTCGCGCCTCCGGCGATACCCCACCCCTGGGTCGCGGTGGCAAAGTGCACGGACCGAATGGGCTTTGGCCCCTGGCCGATGGCCGTCCAGTGGGCGCCGCCATCCGTCGTCCCAAACAGGTGACGGATGCCGACCGCCCAACCGGTGGTCGCGCTGATGAAGTCCACGCCGCCAAAGGCCTCCTCCGACCGGAACTGCAGCCCCCAGTGCGTGCCGTCGGTGGTGGCGTAGATCCCACTGGAACCAACCGCCCAGCCCAGGCGGCCCACCATCTGGATGGCCGCCAGCCGCGGGACGTCGAAGGGTGGCTCGGTCGGAACCGGGGTCGTCGTGGGCGAGGCTGAATCCGACGGACTCGCCGAGGCCGACGATGTCGTTGCCGGTGTGGGCGAGGTCCCCGGGATGATCGAGCCGGCGGGCGGATACCCGCAGCCGCCCATCACAAGAGCCACGAGTACAGGAAACGTCCGCGCCACCCTCATGGAGAAAACAACGAAACTGGCTGGCCGACGTTACACCCCGAATCTCTCCGCTTGATATCCCTCGCCCCCAGGGGAAGGTCAGGGAGGGGGTGTCCGAACTTCAAATCGATGTGGTCAGCGGCGAAACGGGCGCAGGTTGAGCGCCAGCCAGAGCAGGCCGAAGACGACGAGCACGATGGAGAGCGCCACCCGCCCTGGCTGGCCGAAGTGATCCCCGCCGATGTTCAGGATCAGCTCAAAGAACACGGCCCCCACCAGGAAGATGGCAAGGCCCGCCAGCGCCGCCCGGGCCCCGGCATCGATCAGGCCGCGCCGCCCGCCGAGCAAGCCGAACAGGAGGAGTCCCAGCCCTACGGCGCCGGGTGCAATAAGGGCCCACGCATACGCCCAGCTCTCCCAATGCCCGGTGGCGTCCTGGTACAGCAGGATCAGCCCGGTCACCGTGATCATTGCCCCCACCACCGCCAGCCCTTCTCCACCGCGGTCACGAGCCGGCACGCTGAGCAGGAACACGACGACCCCGGGCACGATGATGTACAGCGGCCACGGCACCTGGGTCATGTCCACGTTCGCCACGCGCCCGAGCAGCCACGCGAGCCCGAGCAGGACCAGGATGATGCCGACGATGGTTGGGCCGTCGGGACGCCGCGCGCGCATGGGGACCGTTATGGACTAGCCGGCGACCGTTGTCAATTGCCGGCGGCGGCGCGCCGGCGGCCGTGCCGCGCGTCGGCGCGGCGGCCGGCCGACCGTTGATGAAGGACAGAAGTCGTTGAGGACGCACGCGGGACAGTTTGGCGTCCGCGCCAGGCAGACCCGCCGGCCATGCAGGATCAGGCGGAGGCTGAAGCCGGTCCATTCCTCGCGCGGGATCAGCTTCGTCACCTCGGCTTCGATCTTCACCGGATCCCGGCTGCGCGTGAGACGGAGCCGGTTGGTCAGCCGGATCACATGGGTGTCCACCGCCAACCCGGGGATCCCGAATGCCACGCCGAGGACCACGTTGGCCGTCTTCCGGCCGACGCCGGGCAGGGTGACCAGGTCCTCCATTGAGGGCGGCACCTGCCCCCCGAAGCGCTCCACCAGGGCGCGGCTGCAGGCGACGATCGTCCTGGCCTTCACCCGGAAGAAGCCGGTGGGCTTGATCAATCGCTCCACCGCCGCCGGATCGGCGTGCGCCAAGCTTTGGGCGTCCGGGTAGCGGGCAAAGAGCTTCGGAGTGACACTATTCACCGCCCGGTCGGTGGTCTGGGCCGAGAGGATGGTCGCGATCAGCATCTGGAACGGCCCCTGGTGGGCCAGTTCGGTGGCCGCCGGATAGACCGCCGCCAGCCGCTCGACGGCCAGGCGGGCCCGTTCCGGCTTCGTCATAGCCGCCATCGTAGCCCCGGCCTGCCCGCGAACCGCCCGAGTTGGCCGCAAATTTGGTGCCGGACGCGCGTTTAGCGATCGTGGGCTCCGCCTCCAACCGTGCCCCCAGCCTGCGCTGGTACCTGAGCGTGGGGTTCCTCCTGGTGGGAGTCGCCCCCCTCCTCTTCTTTGGGGCCCAGCGCGTCTCCGCCCTCTCGGGGGCCCAGGATGACAGCGTCCATCAGACCCACGAGCGGCTGGCGGCGACCCTGGCCCAGGCCATCTATGGGTTCGTCCTCGACCAGACGGCAACCCTGCAGAGCACGGTCAACCAGATCGAAGACGACGACCGGGCCATCCACGCCTGGAACCAACCGGGTTTCGACCCATCAAGCGTCAACATGGTGCTGGCCGCCACGCACAAGGCGCAGGTCCCCTTGCTGCAACTCTACGTCGGCAACCTGGAGGGCCGGGCGGTGGCCGCCGACCCGCCGTCCCTGATCGGCGCCGACTACCACGACCGGCCCTACATCGCCGGCGTCCTAAACCCATTCCGGCCACGGACCACCTACTCCGACTTGATCCGGCCGCGCGGGAACTTCAACGTCCCGGCCATCGTGATCGCGGTCCCCATCTTCGACAGCCAGCGCACGCTGGTCGGCTACCTGGCCGGCACGGTGGACCTCGAGGAGATCCAGCGGCTGTCGGGGTACAGCAAGGTGGGCAATCAGGGTGAGGTGGTGGTGGTCGACCGGCAAGGCCGGGTGATTGCCCATCCAAACTCCGACTGGTGGGTGGAGGCCCGCGACGCGTCGGGCGAGGGGGTGTTCCAGCAATCGCTCGGCCAGGAGACGGGGGTCAGCCGGTACACCGACCTGGAGGACAATGTGCCGCGGGTTGCCGGTTTCGCCACCGTTCCTATGGTCGCCTGGAAGGTCTGGGTGTCCCAGCCGGTTGCTGAGCTGCAGGCCGCCTTCAGCCATCTCGTGCTGTACAGCCTGCTGCCCTGGCTCGTGGTGGCCGTGGTAATGGCCCTGGTCCTGGCCTTTGTGGCGGCCATCTGGCTGGCCCGCCCGGTGACGGAGCTGAGCGCGGTCGCCCATCGTTTTGCGGCCGGTGAGTTCGGCCAGCGCGCTCGGGTGCCGCGCCACCTGGCGGCCCGCGAGCACATCGAGCTGGCCAACGCCTTCAACCAGATGGCGACCCAGCTCAGTGCCGCGTACCAGACGTTGGAGGGCAAGGTGCGTCAGCGGACCTCAGAGCTTCAGGCCGCCAACCAGGAGCTGGGACGCGCCAATCAGCTCAAGTCGCAGTTCCTGGCGAATATCTCGCACGAGCTGCGCACGCCGCTCTCCGCCATCATCGGGTTCTCCGAGATCCTCCTCGACGGCGTCGACGGTCCACTCACGACGGAGCAAAAGGACGATGTGGCCCAGGTGCACAAGAGCGGCCAATCGCTCCTGGCGCTGATCAACCAAATCCTGGACCTCAGCAAGATCGAGGCCGGCAAGATGGACCTTACGGTCGAGCGCGTGCACCTGCCGGCGGTCATCAATGCCGTGGTCGAAAGCCTCCGGCCGCTGGCCCAGGAGAAAGGGCTACCCATCGAACTCGACCTCCCGGACGAGCTGCCGGCCCTGCAGGTCGATTCGCTTCGGCTCAAGCAGATCCTCACCAACCTGCTTTCCAACGCCATCAAGTTCACCAGCAAGGGACAGATCGATGTCCGCGCGCAGCCAGCCGGCCGGATGGTCCGAATCTCGGTCCACGACACCGGCGTGGGCATCACCCCCCAGGCGCAGAAAGTGATCTTCGACGAGTTCGTCCAGGGAGACGGCAGCACTACCCGGCGCCACGGCGGCACCGGTCTGGGCCTCAGCATCGTTCGCCGGCTGGTCGAGATGCACGGTGGAGCGATCGCCGTGGTCAGCGAGCCGGGCATGGGAAGTACGTTCAGTTTCACCATGCCCGTCTTCACCACGCCATCGCTGACCGAACCTCAGCCGCGCCGCGCTACCGGCCGGCCGGCCCAGGGGATCGGCGGCACCGCCATCCTGGTGGTGGATGACGATGCCAGCGTCCGGCACCTGATCGTCCGGCACCTGGAGCAGGAGGGGTGGAAGACCGTCCAGGCGGCCAACGCCGCCGACGCGCTGACGCTGGCGCGGTCGGCCCGGCCAGTGATGGTCACCCTGGACATCCTGCTACCCGATGCCTCCGGCTGGTGGGTACTCGAAGAGCTGAAAGCCGATCCGACCACGGCCGGCATCCCCGTGGTGGTGGTCTCCATCGTGGAGGACAACCGGCTGGTGTTCTCGCTGGGCGCCTCCGACTACCTACCCAAGCCGTTTGACCGGAATGACCTGTTGCTGAAGGTGCACCGCCTGTTGCCGGACCTCAAGGCGCGGCGGTTGTTCGTGATCGATGACGACCCGGCAGTCTGCCACATGCTGGCCAAGATGCTCACGGAGGAAGGCGCCGAGGTGACCACCTTGGCGGACGGCGAGCAGGCGCTGATGGCGATCAGCCAGGCGCCGCCCGACCTGGTGCTCCTCGACCTGATGATGCCGGGCATGAGCGGATTCGAAGTGGTGGCGCGGATGCGCGCCAACCCGGCCACGGCAACCGTGCCGGTGGTGATCGTCAGCGCCAAGGAGCTGACGCATGAGGATGCGCTGACCCTGGACGGCAACATCCAGCGCTTCGTCGCCAAGGGGAAGCTGGGTCGGGAGGGGCTGATCGCCGCCCTTCGCCAGGTGCTGGGCCAGCGGGCCGTCGCCGGGGATGTGGAGGGCAAGGCGGCATGAACCAACTGATCCTGGTGGTCGAGGACGACCCGATGATGCAGCGCATGGCGCTGAAGGTGCTCGGATCTCGCGGATATCACTGCGAGGTGGCCGGCAACGGCCGGGAAGCGATCGCCATGGCCGAACGGCTGCGGCCCACGCTGATCCTGATGGACCTGTCGCTGCCGGAGATCAACGGCTGGG
This sequence comes from Candidatus Eiseniibacteriota bacterium, assembly GCA_035635515.1. GTDB lineage: Bacteria > Chloroflexota > Dormibacteria > CF-121 > CF-121 > CF-121. The sequence continues at coordinate 6,939 of DASQAY010000122.1, forward strand.
ACGCTGCGCGGACGTTGAAGGCGAACCCGCAGCTGGCGTCGATCCCCATCATTGCCACCACGGCCCACGCCATGGTCGGCGACCGCGAGTCCGCCCTGGAGGCCGGCTGCGATGAGTGCCTGACCAAGCCGTACGAGATCGAAGAGCTGGTTACCATGGTCGCCCGGTTCATCGGTCCGCCCGCCACGGAGAAGAAGTCCGCCTAATCGGTCTGAACTATCGACCGATCGTCATGGAGGCGAGCCAGGCCTCAGCATGGCCGCCGATGGTCTCGATGGTCGAAGGCTCGATGTAGTTGGCGCGCCAGCCGTCTGTGAAGACTGACCGAATCTCGGCCTGGGTGACGCGGCGGGGCCCCCAGTCGCCGGGTTCCTTTTCGCTGAAGCACAGCATGAAATAGGTGCCGCCCGGGCGCAGAACTCGCTCGAGGCTCTCCCGGAAGCGGGGCCGCTCTTCGTCCGAAAACACATGAAACAGACCCATGTCGATCACCGTATCGAACCGGTGCTTTGGGATCGAGAGGTTCAGGGCATCGCCCAGCACGAAGGTCGCTTCGAGACCGCGCTGCTTGGCTTTGGCCCGAGCCTTCTTGATCGCAGTCGGCGCGCTATCCACGCCCATAACTTCAAAGCCTCGCCCGGCCAGGTACAAGACGTGTTCCCCCGTGCCGCACCCGACATCGAGAACGGACCCCGTGATCTGCCCGCTCTGATCCAGGCGGACAATCTCAGGCTGCGGATGGCCAATATCCCAGGGAGGCGTGCCGTGGTAGGCGGAGTCAAACCAATTCTCGGGCATGAACTCCAACAATGGTGACATGTACGCTCCTCCCCTTTGCCGGAAGACTCAAACTCTCCCTCCCCCTTGCGGGGAGGGTTGGGTGGGGGTGTCTCAGAATCTCCGAATCAACTGTGCAAAGGTCGGAGTAATGAAAACGGCCGGGCACGAAGCCCGGCCGTCTTTGTGCGACGTCGCTACGGATGGTTTACAGCGAAAACCAGGTCGGGTACCAGCTGGGCCGCGTCCGGCGTACCAAGGCCGGTCACGGGATCCCAACCGGCCGAGGCAGTGTATCCCGGTCGGATC
>DASQAY010000123.1:0-4286 GCA_035635515.1 Candidatus Eiseniibacteriota bacterium
AATCGTGGCTTGGAGGCCGACGGTGCCGACCTGGGCAATGGTGCGCGTCGTCTCGCCCGGCGCGCCGAGCTGCAGGGTTGCCGGTTCGCTGGCCGGCGGAGTCGCGGACCGGCCGACCATCTGGCAGTAGTGGCGTTCATCGTCCGCCCAGGTACCGAAACCCTTCATGTAGCCGCTATACGAACCGACCAGGTGGCCCGAGCGGTCATAGATGGCGCGATCGCCGAGCGTGGCATAGAGCGTGCCTGCCGGGTTGGGGGTAAAGCCGAGCTTCGCCCCGCTGGCGATCCGCCCGCTGGCGGCGCCATCCCAGGTGATGCCATCGACCTGATCTGGATTGACCGGATCGTGGTACAGGATGACGGGGGTGGTCAGCGGCACGAGCAGCGGCTGGGCGAGCGGGGTCGGCGATGGACTGGCCGATGGACTGGCTGGACTCGCCGTCGGTTGGGCGGAGGCGAATATCGATGGCGTGACGTCCCCGGTCTCACCGCACCCGGCGGCCGCCGACGCCAGCAGCATCGCTGCCAGCGCCGGGGCCGTTCCAAAGATCACACGCCGCGACGAGCTAAGCCCGGATCTACCGAGCGGACGAAGCAGATTGGGATGCGGGGCGAGATGAGCCGAAGGCGGCGACGAGCACGCGAGGGAGCGCATCCGTCGATGCGTGACCGAACGCGCGCAGGAGCCAACGCACGGATCGCTCGCCCCCGCGCCCAAGATGCGAGTTCGTTTCGGTAGATTCGGGCTCAGCACGAATCTAGAACTCCACCCGAGCTCGCTTCCTTACGGCATTGAACCGTCTCAGAATCGGGTCCCGATGGTGCGGTGATCGGCCTAGACTGACGCCGTCGAGATGGGTGCGGCCCTGCGTTGGGTGGTCCTGATCGCGGTCATCGTAGCCTGCGCCGTCGACATTCTCTACGTCTCGCAGGTCGTCGGCCCACCGGACGGGCGAGGGTATTCACTGCCGTGGCGGTCCGTTTTTGTCGCGCTGTTCATCGCGGCGATGACGATCGCCGCCGCGATGAACATCAGGCCGTCGGCAGCCGGCGGGCGGACCGTGCTGCTGGGCCTCAGTTCGGTGGGCCTGCTCGCCATGGGCTACCTGGCCATCTTTTCCGTTGGTCTGCCGCTCCTGGTTGCGGGTCTGGGGCTCCTGGTCGCACTTATCTACGCCGTCGTCGCCTCCCGCCAGCCCGCGGGTGTGATGCGGGCGGCCGCCGGTGGGCTGCTCGCGCTGGTGATCTTCTTCGGTGGATTTGAACTAACCGCGCAGGCGATCACGTGTCCTGCCCACGGCTTTGAAGGTGGGACAGGCTCATCCTTCTTTGGCGGTCCCTACCACTACACCTGCGTCGATGGAAAGCTCACGATCCGGCCGGGGGACTGCTCGCACATGGGTGCCTCGATGGACCCCAGCGGCCACGTGATCGCCGTCAGCGACTGTTAGCTTCTCCCTCCCCCTTGCGGGGAGGGAGTCTCGGAGGGCTTGCCGTCGTTACCAACTCTTCACTTGCGCCTAGATCCTGAGTGGGGTAATATTGAGGCCACTCACTATGAGGCCACTCGAAAAGCTGTCGTTGAACTCGCCGATCCAGTTCCCAACCGACGCCGGTGGTTGCCTGTACGACCCCCGGGTGCGGGAGATGCTGCGGCGGTTCGGAGTCCACGGGCCGCAGGCCCCGGCCGAAGCTTTCAACGCGCTGCGCCTGGCTGGCAAGAAGATGCATCGCGCGATGGAACGGTATGCGGATGAGCGGGGGCTCAGCGAAGGGCGGCTCCAGATCATTATGCGGCTGGCCTCTCAGCCAGACCATCGCCTCGCACTGGGCGAGATAGCCGAGATGCTGGAGGTGGCCCCGCGGACCATCACCGGGCTGATCGACAACCTGGAGCGTGACGGATGGGTTTCGCGGGTCCATGACGGGTCCGATCGCCGCTCGATTCAGGCCCAGCTGACCAAGAAGGGACTCGACCAGGTGCTGAGCATCCGCCGAGAGGCCGTCCGGCTCCAGGCCGCGGCGACCCGGGGCCTGACCGCCGACGAGCTTGTCCAGCTCCGTCATCTGTGCCTGCGCGTGATCCAGAACATGGACAAAGTACAAGGAGCCGAACATGCCCGCTGAACTCACTCGCCGCGTCAAGATCCTGTCGACCGCGGGCGTCATGCTGGCCCTGCTGCTGGCCGCGCTCGACCAGACGATCGTGGGCACGGCCCTGCCGCGGATCGTGGGCGAGCTGAACGGCCTCGACCGTTACTCCTGGCTGATCACGGGCTACCTGGTCTCCTCCACCGTAATGGTGCCGATCGCCGGCAAGCTGGGCGACCTGTTCGGACGGAAGCCCTTCCTTATCGCCGGGATGGTCGGCTTCGTCGCCGCCTCGGCGCTGTGCGGGCTCTCCCAGGACATGAACCAGTTGATCGTCTTCCGGATCATTCAAGGGTTGTTCGGAGGCGTGCTGTTCGCCTCCGCCTTCACCGTCCTGGCCGACATCTTTCCCCCGGCGCAGCGCGCCAGGATGCAGGGCTTCTTTGGCGGGATTTTCGGCCTGGCGTCGATCGTAGGGCCGGTGGTGGGTGGGTACCTGACCGACCATCTCGGCTGGCGCTGGGTCTTCTACGTCAACCTGCCGGTAGGAATCCTCGGCGTGCTCGTGGTGCTCAGCTTCCTGCCGTTTGTGCGCACCACGGCCTCCTGGCGGGACATCGATTTCTGGGGTGCTGGGACACTGGCCGGCGGCCTGATTCCGCTCCTGGTCTCCCTCTCACTCGCCAGCCAGCAGGGCTGGACGTCGTTTGAGGTCCTGGGCTTGATGGCGTTCGGGATCGCCATGCTGATCGCCTTCTTCATCATCGAGCAACGTGTCAACGAGCCCATCGTTCCCTTCCGCCTCTTCAAGAATCGGGTCTTTGCCGTGTCCATCGTGGTCGTCTTTTTCAGTGCGCTCGGGATGTTCGGCATGATCATCTTCGTTCCGCTCGAGCTGCAGGGGGTGCTGGGGGTGAGCGTGACCAACTCCGGCCTGTTGCTCACGCCCATGATGGGCGGCCTGATCGTGGCCAGCATCCTCTCCGGCCAGCTGATGGTCAGGATCAAGCAATATCACTACCTGGGGACCGTCGGGCTGGTCCTGATGATGGTGGGCATCTACCTGATGGCCCAGACGACGGCCGCCACGACGCAGGCCACCATCACCCTGGCCATCATCGTGGTCGGGCTGGGCGTCGGGCTGACCTTCCCGCTATATATCAACGCGGTGCAAAGCGGACTTGCGCACCGGTACCTGGGGGTCGGTACCAGCCAGATCCAGTTCTGGCGGAATGTGGGCGGCACCGTGAGTTCCGCGATCCTGGGGACGATCCTGGCTCAGCGTTTGCCCGGAGCGATCAGCGAGCAGGTAGGAAAGGTGAAGCTCCCGCCGGGGTTCAAGGTCCCTGCCGGCGCCTCGGCCAGCAATGCGAATTCGCTCCTCAACCCGGCCGCGATCGCGGCCGCCAAGGCGAAGTTGCCGCCCCAGATGGTCCCTGTCTTTGACCAGGTGATCCACGCCATCCGGACGGCGCTGGCGCTGACCCTGCACGACCTTTTCCTGATCGCCATCGTGCTGATCACCTTCGCCCTGGTCGCCTCACTCCTCCTGCCGGACGTGCCCTTGCGCTCACGCCGCCTGCAGCCAGCTGCCGGCGAGACCCCTGCGGCCGAGGGCGACGCCGCCTAACGCCAGGAACCGAACACCTAAACCGGCTGTAATAGAGGCATGCGGCGAGCCCTTTCGCTCGTCTGCCTGGCCCTGTGCTCGGGGTTGCTTGGAGCACCCGCGGTCCTGGCGAAGAGCGAAGACCTCGGCGGGTGGTTGCCGGCGGCCACGCTGACAACCGGTCGTGCCCAGCACACAGCGACCCTCCTGCGGACCGGAAAAGTCCTGGTTACCGGAGGCGTCGACGGCCGTGGACTCGCGTCCGCGACCGTGGAACTGTTCGATCCGATCGTCAACCACTGGACTGAGGGTCCCGAAATGAGTGTCCCCCGAACCCAACATACGGCGACCATGCTCGAAGACGGCAGAGTGCTCGTCGTGGGAGGGTTTCGCCAGAAGGATCCTCTGGGCGAAACGCTTAGCAGCGCTGAGCTCTACGATCCAGCGACCAACCGTTGGGCTCCGGCTGGGAGCATGGCCTTTCGCCGCGCGCGCCACTCGGCTGTGCTCCTCCGCGATGGGCGAGTGCTGGTGCTCGGCGGCGTATCCAGCGATCCATACGTTTGGCGTTTCCCGGCGGCAGC
>DASQAY010000124.1:0-5001 GCA_035635515.1 Candidatus Eiseniibacteriota bacterium
AGCAGGATCGCCAGCCCCAGCACATAAAGAAGGAGGGGATACAGGCTGCGGGCCCGGTAGCCGGCGAACTCCCGGAAGGTGAGCCAGAAGGTGCTGCTCAGGAGGCCCCGTCGCCGAGCGGCCTGGTGGCCCCTGCCGAGCAGGAAGAGACCGAACAGGACGAGGGCGGCGGCGGCCAGCGGGGAGGCGCCGGTGAGGGTCAATCGAGCCGATCCCTCAGAATGGGAAAACTCCAGATGTTGTAGGTGGCGTTATCCACAACCCGTACAGGTAGTGGTAAAATGCTTGACAGGCCATACCCCATCTCCTACAGTATGGGGCGCTCTACCGACTACCCAGGAGGTCTAATTCATGGCCCGTCCCACCCAGAAACCTTCGACCGACCGTCCCGTCAGCGCCCCAGCCAACGGCACCAACGGGCATAAAACCGCACCCACCGCCGGCTCCCGCCGGAACCGGACGGGGATGCCCTGGAAGCGCTACTTCACCAAACCTGGGGTGGCGGCGTTCGACGAGGTGGAGTGGGAGACCCGCGCGGCCAGCATCACCAACGAAAAGGGTGAGGTGGTCTTCGAGCAGCGGGACGTGGAGATCCCCAGGGGCTGGTCGCAAGTCGCGACCAACGTGGTGGTCTCCAAGTATTTCCGGGGTGGGCTGGGCACTCCGGAGCGGGAGCGGAGCGTCAAGCAGCTGATCGGGCGCGTCGCCCGGACCATTCATCAGTGGGGCGTCGCCGGCGGCTACTTCACGACCCCCGAGTCGGCGGACATCTTCCGGGAGGAGCTCACCCACCTGCTGGTCCACCAGAAAGCGGCCTTCAACAGCCCGGTCTGGTTTAACGTCGGCATCGAGGAACACCCTCAGTCGTCGGCTTGCTTCATCAACAAGGTCGAGGACACCATGGGGTCGATTCTCACCCTGGCCAAGACGGAGGGGATGCTCTTCAAGTACGGGTCGGGCACCGGCACCAACCTCTCCCCGATTCGCTCGTCCAGGGAACTGCTGGCGGGCGGTGGCACGGCCTCCGGGCCCGTCTCCTTCATGAAGGGCTACGACGCGTTCGCCGGCGTGATCAAGTCCGGCGGCAAGACCCGCCGGGCGGCCAAGATGGTCATCCTCAACGCCGACCACCCGGACATTGTGGAGTTCATCAACTGCAAGGTGGAGGAGGAGCGCAAGGCCTGGACCCTGATCGAGGCGGGCTACGACCCGTCGTTCAACGGCCCTGCCTATAGCTCGATCTTCTTCCAGAACTCGAACAACAGCGTGCGGGTCACCGATGACTTCATGCACGCCGTCGAGCAGGACCTCGACTGGCACACCCGGGCCGTGACGAACGGCCGGATCATGGACACCTACAAGGCCCGCGACCTGATGCGGATGATGGCCGAGGCCGCCTGGGCCTGCGGCGATCCTGGCCTGCAGTACGACACCACGGTCAACCACTGGCACACCAGCGCCAACACCGACCGGATCAATGCCTCGAACCCATGCAGCGAGTACATGTTCCTGGACAACACCAGCTGCAACCTGGCCTCCATCAACCTGATGACGTTCCTGGATGACCGCGGGGAGTTCGACGTGGAAGGGTACCGGGAAGCCATTCGAATCCTGATCACCGCCCAGGAGATCATCGTCGACAACGCCAGCTATCCCACCGAGGCCATCACCAAGAACAGCCGGGACTTCCGGCCGCTGGGGCTGGGCTACGCCAACCTGGGGGCGCTGCTGATGGCGTCCGGGCTGCCCTATGACAGCGACGCCGGCCGCGACGTGGCGGCCGCGCTCACGGCCGTGCTGACCGGCGAGGCCTACGCCCAGTCGGCCCGGATCGCCGCCCGCAAGGGGCCGTTTGCCGGCTTCGCCGTCAACCGCGAGCCGATGCTGCGGGTGATGGACCAGCACCGGGATGCGATCGGCCATATCAACCCGGCGCACGTGCCGCTGCAGGTGCTGGCCGCGGCGCGCGAGTCGTGGGACACCGCCTGCGAGCTGGGGGCCGCCCACGGCTACCGGAACGCCCAGGCGACCGTGATCGCGCCCACCGGGACGATCGGCTTCATGATGGACTGCGACACCACCGGCATCGAGCCGGACATCGCCCTGGTCAAATACAAGAAGCTGGTCGGCGGCGGCATGCTGAAGATCGTCAACCAGACGGTGCCGATCGCGCTGCGCCGGCTCGGCTACAGCGAGCCGCAGGTATCGGAGATCCTGCAGTACATCGACGAGCAGGACACCATCGAGGGGGCTCCCCACCTGCGCCCCGACGACCTGCCCGTCTTCGACTGCGCCTTCAAGCCGGCCAAGGGCTCGCGCAGCATCCACTACATGGGCCACGTCAAGATGATGGCCTCCGCCCAGCCCTTCATCAGCGGCGCCATCTCCAAGACCGTCAACATGCCGGAGCAGGCCACCGCGGACGACATCATGGAGGTCTACATGGAGGGGTGGCGGATGGGGCTCAAGGCCATCGCCATCTACCGCGACAACTCCAAGCGCTCCCAGCCGCTGAACACGGCGCTGGATACCAAGAAAGAGAAGGTGGCCGCCGTCGCGCCCACCTCGGTCGAGACGCCGCGGGCGGTCCGGCGCAAACTTCAGGATGAGCGCCGCTCCATCACCCACAAGTTCGACATCCAGGGCCACGAGGGCTACATCACGGTGGGGACCTACCCCGACGGGCGGCCGGGTGAGATCTTCCTGGTCATGTCCAAGGAAGGCAGCACCATCTCCGGCCTGATGGACGCCTTCGCCACCTCCATCTCGCTGGCGCTGCAGTACGGGGTGCCGCTCGAAGTGCTGGTCAAGAAGTTCGCCCACACCCGCTTCGAGCCCTCGGGCTTCACCAAGAACCCCGAGATCCCGATCGCGAAGTCGATCACCGACTACATCTTCCGCTGGCTGGCGTCCAAGTTCCTCAACAAGGATCAGCAGGACGAAGTGGGCCTCGTCCGCCGGGACACCGCGCCGCTCGAATTGCTGGAAGCGCCGGCGCCGAGTACGGCGAGCCGTCCGGCAACGATCGAGAGCGGCCAGCCGAGGATCGCGTTCCAGGGTCAAGAAGATGCGCCGGCCTGCTCGGACTGCGGGTCGATCATGGTTCGCAACGGGACCTGCTACAAGTGCTTGAACTGCGGGTCAACCAGCGGCTGCTCGTAGGAGCGGACTACCAAGAAGGGGCCGTCGCGGCCCCTTCTTGCTTATTTGACGAGGCTCCGTGCCCGTGTGGAAGCGTCGCGCGCTGGGATGGACACAAGTACCGGTGTCACGGATGCGGTCTCTACCTCGAGACCTGCTGTGATGGCGGTCGATGCGCTTGAAAATCCATCCGCACGACGCTGATCGGGTGCGTGACGACCCACAGGGGCTCATCAGCGGGCACAAACGCATGCAGCGTGCGCAAAATCGTGCTATGGTCTGAAGTTAATGAAGGTTCGGCCTCGCGCTGATGACCGCGATGATCAGCGCGACGAGCACCAGGATCGCGATGGCGATCAATCGGCGCAGCGGACGGTCACGGATCGAGTCAACGCTGGCCGTGGTCACGTGTCGCAGCATCGTGAAGGTCTTGACGAAGGCCTGCGCGTCCTCCATCGCGAGGATCACGGGTCCCTGGGGCGTATCGACGCGCGCGACATCCATCAGAACTGGTTCGCCGCGTCGCTCCGCGATGCTGAGCCTGCCGAAGAGGCTGGGCCCGGTGCGACGGCGGCTGGGATCGAAGGTCAGTCGCTTCTCCACCCGCGCCGTCAGTTGATCGCGCGCCAGCGTGACCGCGTGGCCGGCGTGCGTGATGGTGACAGTGCTGGCATCGGCATCGACCTCGACGGGACTGCCCGCCTCAAAGGGCAGGGCATCGCCGAGGTAGCGGGCCTGCATGTAAGTAAGGATAGGCTGCCCCATCGCCCGCTCAGGGTGCGCCAGCGGCAGGTCTTGTGGTCCCGCTGGACGCCGGGCCCAAGATTTAGTAGAATGGCTCCGATTTTGAGTCTTGAGCGGCTGCGCCCCGGTGGGTGCGCCGGCATTGCAGAGGGTGCTCCTGGCGTTCGACCCGGATGCCCCTCCCCATCCCATAGCTTCCGGTACCCGGCCGCGCCGGCGCCCGCGCGTCCACAGTTCACGTGGCGCTCACGCGCGATCGGCGGCGGCGCACCGCATTCTGCGGCCGACCGGGAGAATTCCCGAACAAGGAGGTGAGTGCGGTGCCCGCAAAGAAGAAAGCTGGTGGCAAGAAGAAGGCTGCAAAGAAGTCTTCGAAGAAGAGGTAAGAGTTTCTCTTACTTGATTGCCAACAAGCAGCCGGCGCCTCGGGCGCCGGCTGTGTCATTGTTTGGCCGTGGACCTCGCTCGGGCCCGCGCCTTCCTGGCCGGCAAGCACCGGGGCGTCCTGGCCACCATCAAGCGGGACGGCCGCCCGCAGCTCTCCAACATCCTCTACTTCCTGGATGACGACGGCCGGATCAAGATCTCGGTCACCCAGACCCGGGCCAAGACCCACAACCTTCGGCGCGACCCCCGGGCCACACTGCATGTCCAGGGCTCGAGCGCCTGGGAGTACGTCGTGACCGAGGGGACGGCCGGGTTCATCGAGGGACTGGGCGTCCTGGAGGCGCTACGCCACTATTACCGACGCGTGGCAGGCGAGCATCCCGACTGGGCCGACTACGACCGGGCGATGGTCGAGGACCAGCGCTTGCTGCTGTCGATCTCGGTCGACTACGCCTACGGCCAGCTCCCATGAGCCGTTGACTCTCCTCCCCTCGAAATACCCCCACCCTACCCTCCCCGCCAAGGGGAGGGAGATTAATTTTCGCTTCCCGCCAAGGGGAAGGGAGTCCCTGCCTAGCGCACGGCCAGGCAGGTCACCGTCTTGAAGACGCCGTCGACCTTCTGGATCTTGTCGACGATGATGGTCCCGATCCCGGCCACGTCGGGGGCCTCGACCTGGGCGATCACGTCGTATTCGCCGGTGATGGCGTCGGCATGCTGGATGCCGTT
>DASQAY010000125.1:0-6456 GCA_035635515.1 Candidatus Eiseniibacteriota bacterium
TGATGACACAGCCGCGCGCCGCAATTTCAGGCCGCGTGGCCGGTCGCGAGCTCCTTCGCGAGGCTGTCGAGGATCGGTTGGAGAGTGCTGTGCTGCCACGCGGTGTTCCCGGCGACCGCCGCGCTCCAGGCCGCCGCGATCTGCCCGTCTTGCTGGTCCAGGGTCCGCCGCAATCCTTGGGCCGCCGAGGTCTGGCCGGAGGACTCCGCCAGCGCGTACTGCTGGGCGGTGTAGTCGTAGCTGGCCAGGGCGTCGAGCCACTTCCCCCAGAGCGGATCCATCAGGGCCTCAGGCGTGGCTGCCAGGTCCACCTCGGCCTTCAGATCGTCCTTCAGCGTGGCCGCGGTGCGGGCCACCAGCACCCAGTTGCGGGCGGCCAGGGCGGGTTTGAGCGTCCCCGATACGGCAGCCTGATCCTGCTGGGCATGCTGGGCGATGGCAAACTGGAGGGAGGCTGCGTACGCCAGCCGCCGGCTCGACTGCACCACCTTGTCGAGGTGGCCAAGGGTGGCCCGGTCGGGTCCGATGTACGCCGGGGGGCTGATCTGGAAGGGGATACCGTCCGCCTGCAGCAGGACGGCCAGGCCGGCCTGGATGTCCGTGTTGGCGGCGTCGGCGGCCTTTTCGGCTGCCTGGGCGGCAGCCAGGCCAGCGGTGACCTTGTCGGCGCTCAGCAGGACGCTGCCGGTGGGCGTGATGCCGCCCCAGAGGGTCGTCACCGACTGGCCAACGTGTCCGGTGCTCTGCTGGGCGGCGGCGACCTGGCTGGCAGCGGTCTTCCCAAGATCGGCGGCCTGTTTGGGAAGGATCACCAGCAGGAAACCGCCAAAACCGACCCCGGCCAGACCCAGCATCAACACTGCCGCGATCCGCGTCCCCCAGGACACCTTCCGAGGCCGCCGGTAGACAAGCTTCTGCCCAGGGCGACGCTCAGCCACGAGAGTGTTAACGGAGCCGGGAAGCCACCTCTTGCCATCCGCCCCCAACCGGCGCTGGGGCATGCGCCGCGGGTAACCTGTTCGTTACAGCATGGCGAAGGAGCGACTCCTGGTGGAAATCGAGAAAGATCTGCGTGACTTTGCCAAGCAGTACGCCGCCTCCCACCGGCTTTCCCTGTCGCAGCTCGTGGAGGAGCAGCTGGCCGAGCTGCGGCGGCGGACGGCCGGCAGCGGCGAAACTGATACCTATACTTAGCGCTATGGCGTACATCATCACGGAGACCTGCGTCGACCTGAAGGACAAGTCCTGCGTGGATGTGTGCCCGGTCGACTGCATCATCGACGGCGGCGCCGAGGACCGGATCCTTTACATCAATCCGGACGAGTGCATCGACTGTGGCGCCTGTGTCGATCCCTGTCCGGTGGCCGCCATCTACCCGGAGGACGAGGTCCCGGCCGACCAGCGGAAGTTCATCGCCTGGAACTTCGACTTTTTCAAGACGGACGCCGACAAGGCCCGCGTCCGGGCCGAGATCAATACGGCATATCCCGAGAAGCGCCAGACGGGCGAGGCCCACTAGGCTCGCGAGCAGAGCCGGGCAGCGCTCGAATCCAGCGACGGGGCGGACCCAGCCACTCCCGGACCAGGGCCCGCAGGCTGGCTGACGGCTCGGGGAGGCCTTCGACCTCGAACAGGATGTCGGCGATCGCCTCGGCCGGCCCGGTGGCGCGCCCCATCTTGCTGAGCTCCAGCCAGCGGGCCGTGATCCAGAGGAAGAGGTCGGCCTCGGTGCGCCCCTGGAAAACTTCCAGGATCCGATACTCCCGGATCAGCTGGATCACGGGCAGGTAGACATGGTCGTACCAGCTGGCTGCCGCCTCCGGTATGGGCACCTCCCGGCCCTGCTCCAGGCCCAGGAAATAGCGATGGCCGAGGATATGCTCCAGGATCCGGTCGTACCGACCCAGCCGGCTGCATTCCATGGTCGCCTGGGGTCGCACCCGGTCCAGCCGGGTGCGCTCGAGGAAGTCGGCGTACTCGCGGGCCCGAAGGAGCCGCTCGGCGTCAATCTCGCCGTCCAGCGGGGCCCGCGTGCGAACCTCGATCACCCGGGCGGCAATAGTCGCCTGGCCAAGCTGGCGCGCCACCGACACGCGGTGATGGCCGTCCTTGACGAAATAGGCGCCGGCCAGCTGATACACCTCGATCGGTGGGATCGCCTCCCCGCGCCGCATGGCCGCATCCAGGCGGGCCCACCGTTCGCGCAAGTGCGGCCGGGCGGGCAAAAAGGAGGCGTCGAAGTCGCCCACCCGGCCCACCGTGCCGCGGATCTGTGCCACCGGAATCTCCCGCAGGCCGCGGTAGGACTGTCCCTCCATGCGGGCAGCGCTGCGCACCTCGTCGAAGGACAGCAGGGCCTTCTGCTGGCCGCGCATGATGGCCCCCGCCTCGGTCAGGAATCGCTGCAGGAGGGCGGCGTTGAAGGCCAGCCGGCCGCGAAGTTCCTTCACGCCCGCTCCGGTTCCAGTTCCACTTCCAGTTCCAGGATCCGGTGGCCGTGCACATTGATTACCTGGGTCGGGCCAATCGTCGTATCCCGTTGGGAGAGCGACCCGTGCGGGTGCACGTGCCCGTGCAGGAGCAGGATGTCCAGCGGGCGCCGCCGGAGTCGAAGGCCCAGCCGCCAGACTTTGAGGCTCATCTGCCACTCCCGGTACTGTTGTGGCCCACCCCGGTACCAGTGGGCCCCCTCCAGCCCGGCGATCCGCAGGCCCGCCATTTCAACCACCCGCCCGTCCAGGTCGCCTCCCAGCGGATAGTCGCCCTGGGGCCGAGGCGGGTCGTGGTTTCCCCGGACGAACAGCAACGGCACCTGGTAGCGGGTCGCCAGCGCGTCCAGGTACTCGGCCGGCAGGTCGCCGCAGCCGAGGAGGAGATCTATGGGGCCCAGCGAGGTCACCGTCCGGTCATCGAGGAGCTGCGGGTCCTCTTCGTCGCTGACGGCCAGGAGCCGGCGAGTCGCTATTCCAACTCTTTGAATAGGGGTGTCACGTCACGCTGGAAGACCGGCAGATCGACCAGGGGATGATCCTTGAGCGCCGGCACCTTGGCCGCCAGCTGGTCGTCGTAGGTCGGCAGCTCCACTTTGTAGAAGAGGCCAACGGCCAGCCGGTCGGCCGTCTCATAGGAGGCCTGCAGCGCCCGCACCTTCTTCGCGACGATCTCATCGGGATCGTCCGGATCCTTCACGACCGGGTCCCAATCCGCCTCGGAATCGAGGCGCCGCAAGCGCGGCCGGCCGATGTCCTCGCCCGCGTACCACTCCTTGGTCCGGATGTCGTTGTAGACGGGGCAGGTCTGGTACACGTCCAGGAAGGCCGTCCCCTTGTGCCGGATCGCCTGGGTGATCAAGGGCACCAGCGTCTTGACGTCCAGCGCGTAGCCCCGGCCGATCCACGTGTATCCGGCGCCCAGCGCGACGGCGATCGGATTGATCCCCTCCTGAATCGACGCCTCCGGCATGGATTTCGTCTTGAGCCCCTTGCGCAGGGTGGGTGACGCCTGCCCTTTGGTGAGCCCGTACACGCCGTTGTTGAACACGATGTACGTGAAGTCGAGGTTGCGGCGGCCGGTGTTGAGGAAGTAGCCCGCGCCGATGCCATAGCCGTCTCCGTCGCCACCCACGGCCACCACCGTCAGCTCGTGGTTGGCCAGCTTGACGCCGGTGGCCACCGGCAGCGCCCGCCCGTGCAGCGTGTGCAGGCCGTAGGTGTCGATGTAATGGGGAGTCTTGCCCGAGCAGCCGATCCCGGAAATCATGGCGATCTTGTAGGGCGGGATCTGCAGCTGCAGCAGCGCCTGCTGGATCGAGCTCAGAATGCCGAAGTCGCCGCAGCCAGGACACCAGTCGACGTGGACGTCCGTCTTGTAGTCCTGCAGGGTGAACTTGCGGGGCGCGTCCGCGACCGCGTCAGGCATGTGAGACCATCCACTCCTTGGCGTTTTTTGCCAGTACCGCTTCGACCCCCTCGACGACCTCGTTGCGAGAGAACGGCCGGCCGTCGTACTTCAGGACCCGATGGTCGGCCTGGACGCCGGTTTGCTCCCGGATCAGCGCCCCCAGCTGCCCGGTGTAGTTGGGCTCGATCAGCACCGTGGTCTTCGCGGCCGAGAGGATCTTTCCAATCTCCGCCGCGGGGAAGGGCTTCATGAGGCGCACGTGGAGGAAATTCACCCGCCGGCCGTCCAGCGCAGGCAAGGCGTCCAGGATGGCGCCCTTGGTCGAACCCCAGCTGATGAGGGTCAGCTCGGCATCTTTGGGTCCGGCCAGCTTGAACTTGAAGGATTCGGGGATTTCGCGGGCGATGACGTCCAGCTTGCCCATGCGCTTGCGCATCATCGCGATCCGGTTCTCGACGCCCTCGGTGATGTGACCCTGCGGGTCATGCTCGTCGCTCGTGGTGGAGAAGATCCCACCCGGCGTCCCGGGCAGGGCCCGCGGACTGATCCCGGTGGCGGTCAGCGCATGGCGGCGGTAGCCGTTCGTGTCCGGGCTGGTGGGCTGATACAGCGCTCCCCGATCAACCACCAGCTTGCTCATGTCAATGGGGGGGATCGTCCAGAACGAGGAGGCCAGGAACTTGTCCAGCAGGACCACCACCGGCACCTGGTACCGGTCGGCCCAGTTGAAGCTCTCGAAGCTGTCGGCAAATGCCTCTTCGATGTCGCCCGAAGCGATCACGATGTGGGGGAAGTCCCCGTGCCCCGGGTGCAGGGCGAACTGCAGGTCGGCCTGCTCCGAGCGGGTGGGCAGCCCGGTGCTCGGCCCGCCCCGCTGCCAGAGGAAGACGACCGGACCCGGCGCCTCCGTGATCGACGCGAACCCCAGGCCCTCTGGCATCAGCGAGAAGCCGGGCCCAGCCGTGGAGGTGGCGGCTCGGACGCCCATATGCGCCGCCCCCACCGCCATGTTGATGCTGGCGATCTCGTCTTCGCATTGGATCACCGTCATCTGGAAATCGGGTGCCTTGCTCTCCAGGTACACCGACTCATCGGTGGCGGGGCTGATCGGATAGTAGGTCTGCAGACCAAGCCCGGCTTTGATCTTGGCGATGCCAACGGCCTGGACGCCCTTGATCAGCAGCCGCTGAGCACGCTGCTCCACTGGCAGCGGGCGCAACTGCCGCTCCAGGCGAGCGGGGAAGTGCGAGCGGGCGTACGCGGCCGCCGCCGTCAACGCCGCCGCGTTCATTTCGGCGGCCTCCGCCTTGCGCCCCTTGAAGCTCTCCCGGATCACCTCGATCACCAGTTCCTCGTCGTATCCGATGAGCCCGATCGAGGCTCCCAGGGCCACGATGTTGCGCATCACGACGTACTTGCGGCCCTGCCCGCCCCTCCCGATCCCGGTGAGCGCCTGCTCCAGCACCTCCATGTAGGGCACCGGGTGGAGACGGATGTCGGTCCGCTCGAACCTCTCCGCGGGGATCTTCAGGTCGGCGTCATAGACGACACCACCGCCCGTGGCGATCTGGTGGAGGTGGCCCTGGTGGCTGGGATAGTGCTTCCGCTCCCCGGCGTCCCCGAACAGGGTCTCCTCGTCGAGCGCGACCAGCATGTGGACCGGGTCCACGTGGGAACGAATGGGCACCGGCGCCGCGGTCACCCGGTAGTAGCTGTGCTTGCCCATGATGTTGGAGTGGAGCTCGATGTTGGCGAATACCGAGAGCCCACCCCGAAGCAGAGCCTTGGCGTATAGCTCTGCCGAGGAATTGATCCCGCCGCCCTGGGGGCCGCCGATCATCCAGGAGACTTCGGTTCGGCTGAGCTCAGACTGCACAGATAGCCCTACGATTCTAGTGGACGGGGTCGCCGCCGTCGGCCTTGCGGTTTCCGGCTCCCTCCCCCCTTTCCTGATCTCCCTCCGACCTTGCGCGGAGGCCGCCTCCCCCGCGTCTCGTTCCAGGGGGCCGAGGCAGGCTACCATGACTCAGGCAGGCAGGTCGGTATAAGTTAGGGAGGAATCCAACATGTACGGAACAATCATGCGGGCGAAGCTCAGGCCTGGCCAGAAGGAGGCCTATCAGCGGTGGGGCCAGGAGCAGGAAAGCCAGATGAGCCTGACGTCGACGACCGGATTTGTCTCCATCGAAATCGCCTTCGAGGACAAGGACCCCAACCGGGTCGTCTCGATCGTCCGGTTTAAGGACAAGGACAGTTACGTCAAGAATGCGAACGCTCCGAAGACCAACGACAACTACACCCAGATGATCAAGTTCTTCGAAGGCCCTCCGGAGTGGATTGACGTCCACTACGTCGCCTTCCAGGGCGAGCCGCTGAAGCCGTACATGGCCAGCCCACAGGCCGAGCCGAGCCGCTCTTAGACGGGCGCCATTAATTCCAGACACCCGGAATCGAGTTTCCGCAGCTAAAGCACCGACCGCTTCCTGAGAGTCGGTCCTCGAGGATGCGGTAGCCGAAGCGGCGAATCAGGGTCGTCTGGCAGCGCGGGCATCGCGT
>DASQAY010000126.1:0-4708 GCA_035635515.1 Candidatus Eiseniibacteriota bacterium
CAATTCCGGTCTCAGCCTCGACCCATGTCTGGGTGCTTCCGCCGATTCCGTCGGTGAGCATCCCGTCAAACGTGATGGCTTTCGACGCTTCGATGAACCAGGAGCGGGCCGACAGGTGGGCGCACGACGTGGTGCTCGACCTGATGATCGAGTCGGAAGCCCGCCGAGCGCATGACCTGAAGCTGGCGGAAGACGGCGCCAGCGGCGACGGTCTCACGGAATTCACCGATGTCATCGGCCAGGATATTTCGGCGGGCAGGCTGATCCAGAAGACCTACAGCTTCGACTCCGTCCAGCTGACCCTGTTCCTCCCGAAGTTCAGCACCCAGGCGCCCCGACTGATTGGCGTGACGCTGCATGGCACGACCACACTGATCACGCTTGACGCATCCGGCATTGTGCTGACGCAGCAGACGCTGTCCTATGCCAAGAGCTGGGGTCTCAGTAGCGGGAACGGCGGGACCCTCAACCACGACGTGATCATCAATAACTTCACAGACCTGACGCCGGCTTAATCCGCTCCCCATCAGTCGGCTGTAGAAGACGACCGCCCTGCCGGTACATGCCGGTTCTGTCTCCTCCAGGTGGTCGCATTCGTATTCGGCAAGTGGGGTTTGGCGGCGAGGGCCGGAATCGGACCGGCGACACCGTAATTATCAGCAATCTCGAGCTCAGCGCTGTGTCTGGGACCTCTACGCCGGGATCGACACGACCGCATGACGAAACACACGAGACAAGTAAATCGCGCAACGAAGCCGGGTGTCGCGGCGTTTTGCCAGTGATGGCGGCCAACCTCGACCAGCTCCCGGCGGACGGCACTCAGCGCCTGGTGATCCGCCCCCAGCAGTCGAGGGTGATCGCCTTCAGCGTGGTGATCGGCACCATGTCGCTCCTCGCGGCCATCGTGGTGCGAAGCAATCCCGTGGCGGCCCTGGTCTGCCTGGGTATCGGTGGCCTATGTGTTTACGCGGTTGCCAACTGGCACCTCTGGGTCGACTCGGAGCGGGTGGGAGTCAGTCGCTTCCCCTGGGGTGCTTCCTGCCGACGGGATCAGTTAGACCGCCTGGAAATCCTCTTCGTGCTCCGGGGCGGCCAAGCATGCGCGTTCGTTCGCAAAGACGGCCACACCGCCTTCAGGGTGTCCGCGACGCCGTTTGGCACCACTCAGCTCAAGGCTCTGGCCGGATCGCTTGGCGTGCCGTATTACGACCTGTTCTCCGGGGGTTCTATCAACATTCAGCCAGGTCCGTAGACTTCCGAGGGCGGGAGTTGGTGCCGAGGGCCGGAATCGGACCGGCGACACCGCGATTTTCAGTCGCGTGCTCTACCAACTGAGCTACCTCGGCGCCGGGGAACTATTCTACTGGCAGGGCCTGTTGCTAGAATCGCGAAAGGAGAGGTCGCGTGATCCCCTTCGGACATTCGGGCGCTAACCCTTCGCGCGACGCCTTTGAGCCGTGGCTCGAGCTTCCCGCTGCCCGTCTCGAGTCGCATCGCAGGGGGTCTCGATGACCCCGGCGGCTGACGCCGGCGCGGACCGGCAAGAGCTGACGGCCGAACTGGCCCAGCTGGACCGTCAGCTGCGCGATCTCTCGGAGAACTGGGAGGCGGTCGAGACCGAGATCGCCCAGAAGGTCCGGCAGCGGCGGGAGCTCATCGTCCGCCAGGACGAGACCCAGGAAGACCACACCGACGAGATCAACCGGCTCCAATCCGACGTCTATGCGCTGCGCGATCGGATCAAGCTGCTCCGCGATGCGCACTTCGATTTCAGTGCGCTGTACCGGATCGTCCAGCAAGCCCGGCACTAGTCCAGCGCGCTAGGCCTCTTCGCCCTTCGCCGCCTCCTCTTTGGCGCGGCGTCCGAGTTCCTGCACCACGGTCGGGTCGGCCAGGGTGGTCGTGTCGCCCAGCGGCCGGTTTTCCGCCACGTCGCGGAGCAGACGGCGCATGATCTTGCCCGATCGCGTCTTGGGTAGCTCCGGCGTGAACACGATGTTGGCCGGCATGGCGATGCGCCCGATCTTTTTGGCCACGTGCTCGCGCAGCTCGCGCATCATCTCCGGCGATCCCTCGGCGCCGCCTTTCAGGGTCACGAAGGCGACAATGGCCTGGCCGGTCTGCTTGTCGTTGCGGCCGGCCACGGCGGCCTCGGCCACCTTAGGGTGATCGACCAGGGCACTCTCCACTTCGATGGTCGAGATCCGGTGAGCCGACACGTTCATGACATCGTCCACCCGTCCCATCAGCCAGAAGTCGCCGTCCTGGTCGACGCGGGCGCCGTCGCCAGCGAAGTAGACGCCCTTGAACTTGCTCCAGTACGTCTGCACGTACCGGTCGTGGTCGCGGAAGATGCCGCGCAGCATGGCCGGCCAGGGCCGCTTCAGGACCAGGTAGCCACCCCCGCCCGGCCCCACCTCCTCGCCCTGGTCGTTGTAGACGGCGGCCTCGACCCCGGGGAAGGGCTTGGTGGCGGACCCCGGCTTGAGGGTGGTAATCCCCGGCAGCGGCGTGAGCAGGATCATCCCCGTCTCGGTCTGCCACCAGGTGTCGACCACCGGGACCCGGTCCCCGCCGATGTGCTCGCGGTACCAGACCCAGGCCTCCGGGTTGATGGGCTCCCCCACCGTCCCCAGCAGGCGCAGCGAACTGAGATCGTGCTTCTGGGCGTACTCCGGCCCCCACTTCATGTGGGTCCGGATGGCGGTCGGGGCCGTGTACAGGATGTCGACCTTGTAGCGCTCGATGATGGACCACCAGCGGTCCTTGTCCGGGAAGTCCGGGGTACCCTCGTAGATGATGCCGGTGGTCGCGTTGGTCAGCGGCCCGTAGACGATATAGCTGTGGCCGGTCACCCAGCCGATGTCGGCGGCGCACCAGTAGATGGAGTTCGGCTTCACGTCAAAGATGTAGTGATGGGTGGTGGCGGTGCCCACCAGGTAGCCGGCGGTGGTATGGACGATGCCCTTGGGCTTGGCGGTGGTCCCGCTGGTGTAGAGCAGGTAGAGGAGGTCCTCGGCATCCATCTCCTCACAGCGGCAGGACGCGGGATCATCGCTGGCTCCGGCGATGACCTCCTCCCACCAGCGATCACGACCCTGCTGCATCGCGACCTCGCCGTCGGTCCGGCGGACCACGACGCAGTGTTTGACTGAGGGCGCCTGCGCCATCGCCTCGTCGGCGGTCTTCTTCAGCGGCACTCGGTTGCCCCGCCGCCAGCCCTCGTTCTGGGTGATCAGGAGCTGGCATTCCATGTCATTCATCCGCCCGGCCAGCGCGTCGGCACTGAACCCGCCAAAGACGACGGTGTGGGGCGCCCCCAGCCTGGTGCAGGCCAGCATGGCGATGGGCAGCTCCGGAATCATCCCGAGGTAGATGCCCACCGGGGTGCCCTTCTTGACGCCCAGCTTCTTCAGCCCGTTGGCGAAACGCACCACCTCACGCTGCAGGTCCTTGAAGGTGATGGTCCGCTTCTCCGCGACCGGCTCCCCCTCCCAGTAGTAGGCGACCTTGTCGCCGCGCCCGGCCTCCACGTGCCGGTCCACGCAGTTGTAGCAAACGTTCAGCTTCCCGCCCACGAACCACTTGGCGTAGGGGAGCTTCCACTCCAGCACCGTGTCGAACGGCTTGAACCAGCTGACCCGCTGGCGGGCCTCATCGCGCCAGAACTCTTCGAAGCCCTTCTGGTAGATGTCGGGCTGGGCGTTCGCCTGCCTGGCGAACTCCGGGGACGGCGGGTAGCGCCGCTCCTCCAGGAAGAGGGACTCGATGGCGTGGCTCCCAGTCTGGATGGTCATGGCCCAGGCCGCCTCCTTTGCAGGGCCTCTGGCGACGGCTCCCTGCCGCCCTAATCCTAGCGGCGGGCGCGGGTGTGCTCGCGCTCGGCGGGCGCCTCCTGGGTCCAGATTGGGGTGCCGGTCCACAGCATTGGCCGGGAGCCCACGGTGTTGAGCAGGCCGGCGGCGGAGGCGTACCAGGCGATCAGGGCCGTCAGGATGCTCCCCCAGCCGCCCACCCGGACCAGCGCGTCGCTGTTGGAGAAGAGCCCGAGGAAGAGCAGGATTTCGGTGAGCTCGAGGGCCAGAAAGAGGCCGAACACGACCACGTTGACCCGGGTGGTCCAGACCAGCAGGTAGCTGTTGAAGATGGCAAAGGCCAGCAGCAGGAACCCGAGAGACGAGGCGCCGCCGCTCACGTGGAAGACGTTGACCAGCACGAAGTAGGCGCCCAGCGCCAGCCAGAAGACGCCGTACGCCGAGAAGGCCGTCGCCCAGACGGTGACACGGTTGCGGAACTCCCACATCCCGGCCACGAACAGGGCAAACCCAGCCGCCAGCAGCGCCGGGCCCAGCCAGGTCCGATCGGAGGCCAGTCCGCTGAGGCTGACCCCCAGGGCAAAGGTCGCCAGAGCGAGGGCCGCAAAAGCCAGGGGCGCCGGATCGGCGCCGAAGTTGGCGGTCCTAACCTCGTTTTCAGCCATTGTCGTTTCCTCCTATCCGGCTTCCCGGACTCGATCGGCCCGGTAGGCCACCCAGAGTGGCAATTCGCCGGGCACTCTGTACCGTTAAGCGGGCTTTCGCGACCAACCTTGCGAGATCCCTCGAGCCGGAGCCGCCCGGCAGACGCCGTCAGGGGCTGAAGTTCGCCAGGACCATCCCGAAGGCCCGGCTCAGCGAGCCGGCGCCGATGCCCGGCGCGCCCAGGTAGG
>DASQAY010000127.1:0-4380 GCA_035635515.1 Candidatus Eiseniibacteriota bacterium
CGGCGCCGGCGCGGGGCGAGCAGCCCGAGGCGGGGCCACCGGCCGTCGCCGGACCGCGCCCGGGCGATCCTCCACCACGGCCGTGATGTGGCTGGTCCGCTTGAAGATGCTGAAGTAGCGCCCCATCGCCCGGGGGCGGGCGCGCTTCAGGGTGGGCCCTGCCTCGACCCGGATGTCTTTCACCACCAGGTCGTCTTTGGCCAGATTGAAATTGTGCTCAGCGTTGGCTTGAGCCGACCGGATGACCTTGGCGACATCGCGCGCCGACGCCTTGGGGATGAACTTGCAATAGGTCAGCGCCTCGCCGACGGGCATGCCGCGCAGGGCATCAGCCACCAGCTTCACCTTCCTGGGCGCCGTCCGGACCCATTTGGCCTGCGCTTGGACTTCCATTACTTCAGGGCCGCCGACTTCTCGGTGTGATGCCCGTGCGCCCGGAAGCGCCGGGTGGGGGCGAATTCGCCCAGCAGGTGGCCCACCATGTTCTCGGTGATAAAGATGGGCACATGCTTCTTGCCGTCGTGGATGGCGATGGTGTGCCCCACCATCTCGGGGAACACGCTGGAATCCCGAGACCAGGTCTTGACCACTTTCTTGTCCTTGGCCTGGTTCATCACCGCGATCTTCTTCATCAGCGAGGGCTCGACGTAGGGGCCCTTCTTGGTGGACCGGCTCACTACTTCTTCCTCCCCGGATTCTTGGGCCGGCGGCGCACGATCATCACCGCTGTCTTCTTGTTGCGGCGGGTTCGGTAGCCGAGCGTGGGCTTGCCCCATGGCGTCTGCGGATGACCGCCCGCGCCGGAGCGTCCTTCCCCACCACCGTGGGGATGGTCAAAGGGGTTCATGGCCATGCCGCGGACGGACGGTCGCTTGCCGCGCCAGCGGCTCTTGCCGGCTTTGCCCACGTTCTCGTTCTCGTGCTCGACATTGCCGACCTGCCCGATCACGGCGTAACAGCCGACGGCGATCTTCCGCACCTCGCCGGACGGCATGCGCAGTTGGGCGTAGGGTCCTTCCTTGGCCAGCAGCTGGGCCGACATGCCCGCCGACCGGACGAGTTGGGCGCCTCGGCCGGGGTGCACCTCGACCGCATGCACGGTGGTGCCCACCGGGATGCTGGCCAGCGGCAGGGCATTGCCGGGGCGGATGTCCGCCTCCGGACCCGCCAGTACCTTGTCCCCCACGGACAGGCCGACGGGGGCCAGGATGTACCGCTTCTCGCCATCGGCGTAGGTGAGCAGGGCGATCCGGGCACTCCGGTTCGGGTCATACTCGACCGCCGCCACCGTCGACGGGATTCCCCGCTTGTCACGCCGGAAATCGATCAGCCGGTACAGCTTGCGGTGACCACCGCCCTGATGGCGGACCGTGATCTTGCCCTGGGCGTTGCGCCCGGCATCCGTCTTCAAGGAGCGGAGCAGCGCCTTCTCCGGCCGCTTCTTGGTGACCTCGTCAAAGCCGCTGACGGACATGAATCGCCGGCCGGGAGTGGTGGGCTTGTACTTCTTGATGGGCATGGCGGCTTCCTAAACTCCCTGGAAGAGGTTCTCGATTTTCTGACCCTCTTTCAGCGTGACGACGGCTTTCTTCCAGTCCGGCTGGAATCCGCTGAGCTTGCCGCGACGGCGTTCTTTGCCCCGCATGTGCATGGTGTTGACGCTGACCACATCGACCTTGAACGCCTCGGCCACGGCCTGGGCGATGTCCTGCTTGTTGGCGTCGCGCCGCACCCGGAACACGTATTTGCCGCCGGTCATGGCACCGTAGCTCTTCTCACTGACGAGCGGCTTCTGGATGACCTGCCCCGGAGTTTTCATGCCAGCTGCGCCTCCACCTGGGCCAGCGCCTCCCGGGTGAGCACCACCATATCGGCTTCCAGCACGTCGAAGACGTTGAGATTCTGGGCCAGGATGGTCCGGACCCAGGGCAGGTTGCGGGTCGACTTCTCCACCACCTGGTCGTGGGCGGGAAGGACGAAGAGCGTCTTGGCCCCCGACCCCAGCTCGACGAACAGGTCGGCCATCTGGCCGGTGCGCGGCGCCTCCAAGGCCAGGCCGTCGAGCACGCGGAGCTGCTCGCCCTGCGACTTCACCGCCAGCGCCGCCCGCAGCGCCAGCCGCCGCTGCTTGCGGGGCATCTTCTGCTCGTAGCCGCGCGGATGCGGCCCGAACACGGTGCCGCCGTGGCGCCACTGCGGGGCCCGCGTGCTGCCCTGGCGGGCGCGCCCGGTTCCCTTCTGCTTCCACGGCTTCTTGCCGCCCCCGCTGACCTCGCCTCGAGTCTTGGTCTGGTGGGTGCCCTGACGGGCATTGGCCAGCTGGCGCAGCAACGCCTGGTGCAGGGCGGCCTCATGCACAGGCGCGTTGAAGATCTCGTCGGAGAGCTCCACCGTCCCCGTCTCCTTGCCGGCGCCGTCGAAGACCCTGGCCTGGCTCATTTCTTCGGCTTGCCTCGCTGCCGGGCATCGCGGACCAGGAGGAGACTGTTGGGATGGCCGGGGACCGCGCCCCGGACGAGCATGAGGTTGCGATCCAGATCCACCCGCACCACCGTCAGGAAGGTGCTGGTGGCGGTGGCGTTTCCCATCTGGCCCGCCATGCGCATGCCCTTGTAGACCCGGGAGGGCGTGGAGGACGAGCCGATGGAGCCGGGCTGCTTGATGTTGTGCGAGCCGTGGGTCACCGGGCCGCGGCCGAAGTGATGCCGCTTGTGCTGGCCGCTGAAGCCCTTGCCCCGGGACGTGCCGGTCACGTCGACCCGATCCCCGGCCTTGAAGATGTCCACTTTGAGCTCCTGCCCCACCACCAGGTCCGAATCGCCCCGGAGCCGGAGTTCCCGCAGGTGACGGCGGGCCGCCACCCCGGCCTTCTTGAAGTGGCCGGCGGCAGGTTGGCGCAGGTGCTTCTCCTTCACGTCGCCAAAACCGAGCTGGACCGCCTCGTAGCCCTCTTTGGCAGTCGTCCGGCGAGCCACCACGATGCAGGGGCCGGCTTCCAGGACGGTGACGGGCAGCAGCTCTCCGGTGTCGGAGAACACCTGCGTCATCCCGATCTTCCTGGCGAGCAGACCCTTGGTAGCCATCTCGTCAGAGCTTGATCTCGATGTTGACCCCGGAGGGCAGGTTCAACCGCATCAGGGCATCGACCACCTTGGGATTGGGATCCAGGATGTCGATGATGCGCTTGTGGGTGCGCATCTCGAACTGCTCCCGCGAGTCCTTGTCGATGAACGGCCCGCGGATCACCGTCCACCGGTTGGTCTCGGTGGGCAGCGGAATGGGGCCGGCCGTGGACGCGTTGGTCCGACGGGCGGTTTCCACGATCTTTTCGGCCGCCTGGTCCAGCACCCGGTGGTCGTAGGCCTTCAGTCTGATACGGATTTTCTGTGCCACCTAACTCTCCCTTACTTGGTCACCTTGGTGGCCACGCCGGCGCCCACGGTCTTGCCGCCCTCGCGGATAGCGAAGCGCATCCCTTCCTCCACCGCGATGGGCGTGATCAGGGAAATGTGCATCAGGATGTTGTCGCCGGGCATGACCATCTCGGTGCCTTCCGGCAGCACCACCTCGCCGGTGACGTCGGTGGTCCGGACGTAGAACTGCGGGCGGTAGCCCTTGAAAAAGGGCGTGTGCCGGCCGCCTTCGTCCTTGGTCAGCACGTAGACCTGGGCATCGAACTCGGTGTGGGGCTTGATCGTGCCGGGCTTGGCCAGCACCTGGCCGCGCTCCACCTCTTCGCGCTTGGTGCCGCGCAGCAGGCAGCCCACGTTATCCCCGGCCTGCCCGGAATCGAGCAGCTTGTGGAACATCTCCACCCCGGTCACCACCGTCTTCTTGGTGTCGTGGATGCCGACGATCTCCACCTCTTCGTTGACCTTGACCTGCCCGCGCTCGATCCGGCCGGTCACCACGGTGCCGCGGCCTTCGATCGAGAACACGTCCTCGATCGGCATCATGAAGGGCTTCTCCAGGTCGCGCTGGGGCACCGGGATGTAGGTATCGACCGCGTCCATCAGCTGGCGGATGCTGTCCTCGTACTGGGCATCGCCCTCCAGCGCCTTGAGCGCCGAGACCTTCACCACCGGGATGTCGTCGCCCGGGAACTCGTACCGGGACAGCAGCTCGCGGACCTCCAGCTCGACCAGCTCCAGGATCTCCTGGTCGTCGACCGCGTCGACCTTGTTGAGGGCGACGACGATCCGCGGCACGCCGACCTGGCGAGCCAGCAGGATATGCTCTCGGGTCTGGGGCATGGGCCCGTCGGTGGCGGCCACCACCAGGATGGCGCCATCCATCTGGGCGGCGCCGGTGATCATGTTCTTGATGTAGTCGGCGTGGCCGGGGCAATCCACGTGGGCGTAGTGCCGCTTGTCGGTCTCG
>DASQAY010000128.1:0-1929 GCA_035635515.1 Candidatus Eiseniibacteriota bacterium
CAGGGAGGGCATGGCCCGAGGTCATCACGGTTAAGGGAATGCAGGTCGCCCTGGGCAGCCACCTGGCGAGTCTCTATGGCACCGACGCCGGGCGGTTCGGCCTGGCGGTGACATTCCTGCGCGAGGGCATCCTGGCCGGGCAGACCTGCTTGCTGTATGCGGATGCCAGGCTGCGGAAACAGTACCTGCGGGCGCTGGCCGGCGAGGGCGTCGACGTCCACGCCCCGGTCAGCACCGGCCTGCTGGCGTTCATGCCGGTCAAGCCCGTCTCGGCGAAGGAATGGATCGCCTCATTCGAGCGATTCGTATCCGATGCCACTCGAGACCGTCCTGGACCGATCCGGTTCCTTGGCGACACCACCACGGGTCTGGCCAACGTGGGATCGGCGGCTGAGCTCCTGAACCTGGAGCAGCAGGTGTCCCTCATCGTCAAGCGGTTGCCGATGGTGGTGCTGTGCCCCTACGACGTGCGAGCCTTTGATGGTGTCACCCTGCTCGAAAGCCTGAAGCTGCACTTCGACACGTTCGAGCATCGCTTCGGCTACTTCTTGAACTAGACACCGCCGGGGAGCCGGGGCTCGGACCGGGTGGGTCGATGCCGAAGTCAGGCGGTCTTCAGGTCGAAGGTGGACTCCACGGGGACGCCTCCCCGCAGCGTGTTCAGCACCACGCAATACTTCTCGGCGCTCTTCAGAAGCCGGGCGGCGCGCTCGCCGCCGACGTCGCCCCGAACCGCCACCGTCGTCCGGCAGCGGATGCCGGTCAGGCCGATGGGGAAATCGCCCATGGCCAGCGTGCCGCGCGCATCCCAGTCGCCTTCAATCGCGACGTGCAGCGATTCCAACTCGATTCCCAGGTTGGCGGCGACCATGCGGAGGGTGGTTTCCTGACAGGCCGCCAGCGCCCCGAGGAGGAGGTCGGCCGAGCAGGGAACGTCGCCCGTTCCGCCGACGGCCGGGTGCGCGCCCGATTGCCAGCGCACCGCCGGCGTCGCCCTGGGCGTCACCGCGCAGTGCAGGGGATCACTCAGATCGCTGGTGGCGCTTTCCACCTCAAGCTTGATCAGCGCCGACTGCGGATTCTGGCGGTAGCCCTCTCGGATCGGGCTCTGGCGGGCTCGGATATCGACCTTGCTTGCCGGCATGCGGCCTCCCTCTTGGCTCGTACTGGTGCGCAGTCTAGCGAGCCGCGTCACCTTCCGGCTGACCACCCAGCGAATGGACCACCCGCAAAACTCTTAACGCCATCTCATAGCCCTTTCATGCCGGCCTGGTGCAATGGAGCCAACACCCCAATGGAGGACTGAGGACCCATGAAATTCAACCGCTGGATGGCCCTGCCGGTGGCGGGCATCGCCGCGCTCGCCATCGGAGTGGCCGCCGTCAACGCCGCCACCCCCTTGCCCGGGACCGGGACGGGCTCGAACTATGCAGAGGTATTCGTAAACAAGCTGGCCGGGATTCTGCATTTGAATCCGACCCAAACGCAGAGCGACCTGAAGCAAGCGGAGCTGCAGACCGTCGACCAGATGGTCAAGGACGGCAAGATCACGAAGGCGCAAGCGGACGCGCTCAAGAGTCGCATCAACTCCGGCCAGGGCTTCCAATTCGGCTTTCCCTTCCGCCACGGCGGGGGCTTTGGCAACCGCATCCTGTTGCGCGACCTTCGGGCGGCTGAGCTCAATGCAGTGGCTGGGGCGCTCCATCTGACCCCGGCTGATTTGCAAACCCAGCTGCGGTCGGGCAAGACCCTTGCGGACCTGGAGCAGTCCACGGGCGTAACCGACAGCGCCGTGAGGACTGCCGAACACAACGCGGCCAAGGGCGTCCTGGACGCTGCCGTCAAAGCGGGTACCATCACCCAGCCGAAAGCGGACGCGATCCTGTCCCGCATCGACCAGGGCGGAGGCCTCCACGGCGTCGGCGCCCG
>DASQAY010000129.1:0-2406 GCA_035635515.1 Candidatus Eiseniibacteriota bacterium
CGGCTTCTACGGCAACACCGGCGACCCCGTCCGGTTGATCGCCGCCAACATCCCGGTCATCGGCATCGTGGCCGCCCCCATGACCGCCCTCATCGGCGGGGTGATCGTGTTCATCTCGGCGAACTCGGGGGTGGTGAGTGCGTCGCGCCTCACCTACTCCATGAGCCAGTTCCGGCTGCTGCCCGCCTGGTTCAAGAAGGTCAATAAGCGATTCGCCACCCCCTCGCGCACCATCATCGTGTTCAGCGGGGTCGCCGCCGTCCAGACCCTGCTCGCCTTTTTCGCCCCGGCCAGATCGGTGACCGACAACGAAGCCATCAACCTGCTGACCGACCTGTACGCCTTCGGCGCTACCTCCGGGTATCTGCTGGTGTTCGTGTCGCTGATCACGCTCCGGTTCAACGACCCGTACACGCCCCGGCCCTACCGGATGCCGCTCAACGTCCCCGTCAAGTACCGAGGCCGCACCGTCTCTTTCCCGGTGCTCGGCGTGCTGGGCTTCATCGGGGTGGCCATCACCCTCGTCGAGGTGGTCCTCACCCACCCGCTTGGCCGGATCGCGGGGCCGGCCTGGATCCTGCTGGCCCTGATGGTGTACCTCGTCTACCGCCGCCTTCAGGGTCTCCCCTCGCTCGGCAGCCAACCGCATGACTGGGAAACCGCCCAGAAGCGGGTACTGCAGGAAGCCGAGGAGTTTGAATCGCTCGAGGAGTACGAGGCCGCCCTGGCTGAACGAGACGGCGTTGCGGTCGGGCCATGACGCCCCGCATCTTCACTAGGTCGATTGGGATCGCCGCCGTTGTCCTGGGTGTCCTGATCCTGGTCCGTGACCTGATCCAGGTCCGCTCGATTCCCTACGCCATCGCCGGCGTCGGACTGGTGGCCTTCGGCGCGTGGCGATGGCAGGTCGCCGCCAGGCTGCCGTGACTCCGCTCGGTGTCCTGATTGCCGTGCTATTCATCGTCGGCCTGGCCGGCACCCTGGGCTGGATGCTGCGGGTGCCACCCCCGGCGCCGCGGGGCGCAACCACCGCGGTACGCTCCGTCTCCGCCCTGCGTAAGATCGTGGTCCCGGTGATCGACCTGGGGGCCTCGGTGCGGGCCGTGGAGCTGGCCGCCCGTCTCAACGAGGGGCGCAAGGGACAGATGCTGATCGTCTACGTCCACGAGATTCCGCTGCAGGCGCCGCTGGTTATGCCGGAACGGGATCCCACCATCGAGCGGGCCTTGAACCTGGCCGCGTTCATCGCCACCCAGCACGGACTGACACCCCAGACGAAGGTGGCCGTGGCCCGCCAGGTCGGACACCGGATCGTGGAGATCGCGCGCGAGGAGGCCGCCGATCTCATCGTCATGGGCGTGACCTTAAAGAACCGGCCGAACGAGGGGCCGCTGGGCCGGACGGCCGATTACGTCATCCGCGAGGCGCCCTGCGAGGTGGTGGTGGACCGAGTGCCGGCTCGGCGGGCACCGCCGATCCCGGCACACACGCCGTGACGGTGGCTTCGGCGAACGGATTCCCCTAACCGAGGACGGTGGGAAGCGATGCAAGAAGGTGAGGCGTTTGTGGGCGGGTTCGCCGGCGGGTTCCTGGCCAGAGGCGCGTCGACCGGATACGGAATCTACGCCACCACCAGGCGGATTATCGGCGTCAATGTGGTGAAAGTGGGGGCCAGGTCCTTCCTGGGGGGAGCGATGGCGGGTTTGGTGAAGGGGGAACTACTTCCGAAACTGACTCCGGCGGAGAGTGCCGCGGTCGTCACCGAGCTCGACGCCAAGAAGGACTTCGACGTCAGCAAGGACCAGGTTTCGCGGATCGAACTCAAGGGCCCCGGATTGTTCGGCTCGGGGCACCTGGTCATCAGCACGCTGGCCGGAGAGGAAACCAGGATCAGACTCGTACACAAAGTCGCGTTCGAGAGACTGAGAGACCTGATGCAGGTCTTCGACCCCGACGTCCTTACTCTGGTCTGAGCCCCGGATCTACCGGTCGGGCGGAGCAGATCGGGATATGGGGCGTGCCAAGCCGGGTCCGCGCCCGAGATGCTAGCTCGACCGGTAGATTCGGGCTAAGCCGCGGTGGCCTCGACGGGTGCCCCTCGCGGCCAGGAACGGCTGACCAGGACGCCCCCGATCACCAGTACGCCTCCCAGCAGCTGGACAGCACCGACGCGCTCGTGCAGGAGAAGGGCCGCGAAAAGCACGCCGATGAAGGGCTGAACGTTCGCGTACAGCGTGCCCCGCGCCGGGCCCAGGCGCCGCATCCCGACGTACCAGAAGATGTTGGTCAGGACGATGGCGGCGAGCATGGAGTAGGCAAACAGTCCCCAGGTGCTGGGTCGCATGGCCGCGATCTGCCCTGGGTTCGTCTGGGGCAGCCCGATCGGCAGCAGGGCGATGGTCCCCA
>DASQAY010000130.1:0-1969 GCA_035635515.1 Candidatus Eiseniibacteriota bacterium
GGGCGAGCGACTCGATGTCAGCCGTCTTCAGCGCTCCATCGCGAGTCAGTCTCCGACCAAGCGGGCACCGGGCGGGATCTCGCCGGCGAGCGACAGCGGCCATGTAAACCGTGCAAGCCTGGCCTTGAAGGCCTCCTACACTGCGGAGATCATTAACCAATAAGTCATCCTGCCGGGGCGGCGTCGCTGCGGCGTGAAAATTGGGGCGGCGACCCGCCGTTACCCGGGAGCCCGGCTACGCCGGGCGCTGCCGCGCGCGCGTCTGCGGGTCTTTGCCGGCTGATGTTACCGCGCGGGCGCGGGCGGCCTGGGAGTCTATGGCCGCGGTCGTTCGCTGACGTCGTTGCTCCTTGGCGGGCCCGACCCCGTCAATAAGTCTGACGCCGGGAGCCAATCTTCAGGGCCGCTGAATGGTGCCCGAGCCCGCGGACCAGATTTACCAATGCCCCTGGCTCCCGCGAACGACCGCGGCCGTAACCGCCCTCTCATCGTAGGAGCTGACGATGCAAGACGTGCAAGACGAGCCGCTGTTCTGCGAGCGGGTCGCCGGCCTGGACATCGCCAAGGCCGAGGTCGAGGTCACCATCCGGGTGCCCAGCGACACCACTGCCGGCCGCCGCCAGCAGGAAACCAGGACCTTCGGCACCACCCGGCGCGAGCTGGAGTCGCTGGGAGATTGGCTGGCCTGCTGGGGCGTCACCAGGATCGGGATGGAGGCCACCGGCGATTACTGGAAGCCGGTGTTCTTCCTGCTCGAATCATGCGGGTTCGACTGCCATCTGTACAACGCCGCCCAGGTCAAGGCCCTGCCCGGCCGGCCCAAGACCGACCGGGCCGACTCGATCTGGCTGGCCCGGATCACCGAGCGCGGCTCGGTTTGCTCCAGCTTTGTGCCGCCCGAGCCGATCCGGGCCCTGCGCACCCACACCCGCTATCGCCGGCACCTCACCCAGGCCCGCACCGCCGAGAAGCAGCGGGTCGAGAAGCTACTGGAAGACGGGCACCTGAAACTGTCCAGCATCATCTCCGACATCCACGGCGTCTCCGGCCGGGAAATGCTGAACGCTATCGCCGCCGGGCAGCGTGACCCCAGGGTGCTGGCCCAGCTGGCCCGCGGCACCATGCGCGCCAAGATCAAACGGCTCGAAGAGGCGCTGGACTGCGCGTTCTTCACCGGCGAGCACGCCGCCGTGCTGGCCATGATGCTGGCCACCATCGACCACTACACCACCCAGATCGACAACCTCACCGCCAAGATCGAGGTACTGGCCGAACCGTACCTGCACCAGATCCGGCAACTCGATGAGATCGACGGCGTCGGCCCGGTCTGCGCCCAGGACATCATCGCCGAGATCGGCACCGACATGACGGTGTTCCCCACCGCCCCTCACCTGGTCTCCTGGGCGAAATGGTCACCCCAGGTCAAGCAGTCGGCCGGGAAACGCAAGGGCAGCAACGCCACCGGCCGCGGCAACCCCTACCTGAGCGCCGCCCTCGGCGAAGTGTCGATCAGCGCCGGCCGCACCCAGTCGTTCCTCGGCGCGAAATACCGGCGGCTGGCCCGGCGGATGCCGAAAAAGAAGGCCCTGGTCGCCACCGGCAACTCCGCGCTCACCATCATCCACGCCCTGCTCTCCGACCCCGCCGCCCGCTACACCGACCTCGGCCCCGACTACTACGAACAGCGCATGCACGCCCGCCGCCAGGCCCGCAACCACGTCCGCAGCCTGGAACGCCTCGGCTACAAGGTCACCATCCAGGCCATCAACCCCGACACCGGCGAGCTCCTGGCCGCAGCCGGGTAAATCGCGTCGCCGTTACCCAGAACCCCGTCGGCGCTGGCGCGCCGCCGGGCGCTGCCGCGCGCCCAGCCAGGGTCTTATTTTCGGACCAGGCACAGTCGGCGACCCCTTGTGACGGCTCACAGTCCGAACGCTTTCGTGACCTAGTGGCCCAAATCGTTCCTAGG
>DASQAY010000131.1:0-5821 GCA_035635515.1 Candidatus Eiseniibacteriota bacterium
AACCCGACGGTGGCGCCCAGCACCATGCCGTCGCGCGTCCGATAGGTGTGCAATCCCCAGGCCACGAAGATGACGGCGGCCCCCTTCACGAACTCCTCGATCAACCCGACTTCGAGGAAGCCGAACGCCCCGGGGACCACCAGGAAGTATTCGAGGACCGAGGCGGCCAGCACCCCCATCACGCCGGCGATCACGAACGCGGCGACCACGCGCCGGGGGGACAGCGCCGGACTGGGGTCGTGGTCGAGGTACCAGACGACCGCCGAGACAGGCACCAGGAAGCTCCCCAGCAAGACGATGGTGGGTAGCATCAGCGCATTGCCGGTGAGGCCGCCAACGGCGACGGTCGCGATCCACAGGGCCAGGCCGATGAGGAGGACGGCCCACCAGGAGGGAGCCCAGCGCTGGTTGACGGGATCCGTCAGGGATCCGGTCGGCGGCGCGCTCATGGTTGGACCTGATGGGGTTGCGCGAGCCCCGCCGCAGCCCTGACGATGGCCGAGATGTCGAGGTCGCTCGATCCGGGGAGGACCTCGGCGAATAGCTCGCGGGTCTTATGGGTCAGCGGCACTGGCACCTGGGCCCGGCGGTAGAGATCCAGAGCCAGGTCGAGGTCCTTGACCAGGTCGCGGACCGCGAACATGGTCGGCTGGTGCTGGTCTCGAAGGAAGCCGGCTTCGCGGGCCTTCAGGAGTGGCGCATAGCGAGCCAGCGCCCAGAAGACCTGCTCGCGCTCGATCCCGGCGGCGGTCCCCGCCGCCAGCAACTCCGCCGCGGCGGCGCTGATGATGCCGAGCATGCTGTTGGCGACCAGTTTCAGGCGGGCGGCGCTGCCCAACGGGCCCACGTAGTGGACCTCCCCCAGGCGTTCCAGCACCGGCCGGGCCTGCTCGAGATCCGCTGGCGAGCCGCCCACCAGCACGGCCAGCGTTCCGCTCTCCACCGCCGGGACGCTGCCCAGCACCGGGGCCTCCAGGAGTCTCACGCCGCGGGCCCGTGCCTGCTGCCCGAGCTCCTCGATCACATCGGGGCCGCCGGTACTCATCTCCACCAGGAGCTGGCCCGCCGCGTGCTCGATAATGCCGTCCCGGCCCAGGTACACGCTGCGGACCGCGGTCGCGTCGGTCAGGCTGCTCAGTGCCAGGTCGGCGTCGCGGATCGCATCAGCAGGTGTCGCGCCTACCGGCCCGACCTTCAGGCCCTCAGCTCTCGCCCTCGTCCGATCCCAAACGGTGACCGCGCACCCAGAGGCCTGTAGCCGCCGGGCGATGGCGCCGCCCATCCGGCCCGTACCCAGGACCGCAACCTTCGTGGCTTCCATTCCAGCTCCTCCTGTCCTCGGGCGCCGCCGGCTGTTCTAACAAGCATCTCACCAACCCGGGCTAAGCTGGAACGGATGACACGCGCGACCATCGCGGTTACGCTGGCCGCCGCCAGCCTGATCGGGTGCAGCGGGGCGCCGCCGGCTGCGATCGCTGCCAGCCCCCACCCCACGGCGTCGCCGTCCGCCGCGCCGACGCCCACCCCGCAGCCGCCCATCCCGCTGGCCATCGACTACATGCGACAGCAGGAGTACCCGGGCTCAGACCTGGTGATCGAGCAACGTCTCCCGGCTGGCAGCAACTATCAGCGGTACATCGCGTCGTATCGCTCCGACGGGCTCAAGATCAACGGCCTGCTCACGGTGCCCAACGGCCCGAAGCCCGCCACCGGATGGCCGGTCGTCATTTTCAATCACGGCTACATCCCGCCGGCCCAGTACCGGACTACCGAGCGGTACGTGGCCTACGTCGACGCCTTCGCCCGCCGCGGCTACATCGTCTTCAAGTCCGACTATCGCGGCCACGGCAGTTCGCAAGGGCAACCGGCCAGTGCCTACGGCTCGCCCGACTACACCATCGACGTGCTGAACGCCCTCAACACCCTCAAGCGGTACCCGGATGCCGACCCGAACCGGATCGGCATGTGGGGTCACTCAATGGGCGGGAACATCACCTTACGCGCGCTGGTCATCGACCACGACATCAAGGCGGCCGTCATCTGGGCCGGGGTGGTCGCCTCCTACCAGGACCTGCTCGAGAAGTGGCACCCGCCGGCCGGGAGCGGACCACCGCCGTCGATCCGCAATGGCTGGCGGCAGGCGTTCATCACCCGATTCGGCACGCCCGAGGAGAACCCGACGTTCTGGAACTCGATCTCCCCGACGGCCTACCTGGCTGACATCACGGCTCCCATCCAGCTCGACCACGGCACGGCCGACGAGGAGGTGCCGCTGGCGTTCTCGCAGACCCTGGCGCAGGAGCTGCAGGCGGACAGCAAAACCGTGGAGTTCTACACGTACCCGGGCGACAACCACAACATCTCGAACAGCTTCGGGCTCGCGATGCAGCGGTCGGTCGCCTTTTTCGACCGGTACGTACGCGGGTAGTCCGGTCGCCCGAATCTCCGACGACCAGGTTCGCCTGCTTCGGATGCGCTCCCAGCGTCTGCTGGGGTCGCGCCCAAAAACCGTCATGGGGGTCGTGCGCGAGGTCTTCGCCCTGCAGGCGCAAGACACGCGGGCCGCGCGGCTGGCCGTCCGGGCTCGTGGCGACGGCCTCCGCGTGCAGGCCGTGATCGATGCCTGCAACCGGGATCGAACCGTCGTCCGCACCTGGGCCATGCGTGGGACCCTGCACATGCTGCCCGCCAAAGACGTCCGCTGGCTGGTCGGCCTGCTGGGGCCAGGCCTGGTCGCCGGTGACCGGCGACGGCGCCTGCAACTGGGGCTGGACGATGCCCTCCTGGAACAGGCCCATCGAGCGATCCGGTCTGCACTGGCCGCGGGCGGCCCCCTTACCCGAGCCGACCTCATGCGTGCCATTGGGCGCAAAGGCGTGCGGGTCGACCCGCGGACCCAGGCCGCCGCGCACCTGTGCTTCTCTGCGGCCGCGCAGGGCTTGATCTGCCGCGGACCCGATCGCGCCGATGACGAGCCGACGTATGTGCTGCTTGACGATTGGGTGGGGAAGGCGAGGCCGGGGCCGAAAGACCCGCTGGCCGAGCTAACCACCCGATATGTGGCCGCCTATGGCCCGGCCGACGTGCGTGACTTTGCCACCTGGGCGGGGATCCCGATGGCCGATGCGCGTCAGGGGTTCGAACGCATCACGCCCCGGCTGGTCGAGATCGAGGTGTCGGGCAAGCCGGCCTGTATGCTGGCGGGGATGGACGACGCCGCCAGGGCGTCGCGACCCTGCGTGCGGCTGCTCGGTGCCTTCGATGCCTACCTCCTTGGCTATGCCAGGCGCGACCTGGCGGTGTCTCCGTCGTTCGCGCGTCGAATCCAGGCCGGCGGTGGCTGGATCCATCCGTCGGTCGTCGTCGACGGGCGCGTGGCGGGCACCTGGCGGCAGCAGCGGGCCGCACGCATGCTGACCATCACGGTAGAGCCCTTTGGACCGATGCCTCGCGATGTCCGGCCCCGCGTCGAGGCCGAGGCGCGTGATGTCGGTCGGTTCTTCGGTCTCGGCGTTCGCTTCGCGGTAGGTAAGCGAAGCGCCTAATCCTCGAACGGGACCCCGGAGGCGCAGAGCGGGCACTCGGCCGGGGTCCACAAACCCCAGGGAAGGGTGGCGATGCTTTCCAGCGGAATCCCGGCGGTGGCGGCCATGCCCGGCGCCAACGAGCCAAGGACCAGCAACGCTCCAATGGCGGCCGGGTGAGCGCCGCAGGCCCGCAGGTCGGCTAGCGTTCCCAAAACCGCGGAGCCAGCGCTGATGGCGTCGTCGACCACCGCCACGCGCTTGCCGCCGAGGCCGGCTCGAAGCGCCCTCGGCAGCCGGTAGCCCACGGGATAGAGCGCGGCCGACTCTCCCGGCGATCGCTCCGTGTAGAGGAAGCCCACATCCAGCTCAGCGGCGATCAGCTGCGCCACCAGCGCACCGCCAACCAGCGGGCCGCAGACGGCGTCGATGCCGTGCGGTTGGAGCCGACGCGCCAGTTCGACGGCGTGTGGCCTAAGGCGACCAGGGTGCAGGAACAACAGGTCGAGGTCGAGCCAACGATCGCTGTGGTGCCCGGATTCCAATTGGAAATGGCCCTTCCTGGCTGCCAGCAAACCAGGCAAGTTTCCCTCCTCCTCAGGGGGAAGGTGGGGGAGGGGGTGCACCCCTGTCCCTTACAGGCGGAGCGGGCGGGGCTCGGCGAAGATGGCCGCCGGGTCCTCCTTCCACCTGGCCGGCTGGACGTCGATGTAGAGCTCGATCTCGACTCCATCGGGATCCTCGATGTACAGGCTGTGGGTCACCCCGTGGTCGGCCGAGCCGGCGATCTTGGTGCCGGCCGCCAGGAGCTGGTCGCGCGCCTCACGCAGCTCGGCATCAGACTCCCCGACCTTGAGCCCGAAGTGATACAGACCGACCCGCCGTCCGCGAGGGATGGGGGCGGCGGTCTCGCCGACCTCGATCAGGAGCAGCTCGTGATGGGTGCGTCCGGACGTGAACGCGGCCGCCGGGAATCCAAGCTCCTGCCCTGGAGTCGTAATTTGCTTCCAGCCGAGGGCCTCGCCGTAGAACCGCCGAGACCGCTCCAGATTGCGGACGTACAACACCAGGTGGCCGAGCTCTTTGACCTGCATGCCGACACCTCCCACTCAATGGTGGGGCATGTCGGCGCTTCGGCGTGGGATCGAATCGTCGAAGGGCTGCTTTCGACCCTGATCGGAGGCCAGGGTCCAGCCCAGGAGTCCGGGTAGGGCGAATGCCAGGGCATTCAGATCACCGTGGATGGCCGCCATCCAGGCCAGGTCGAGGGCCGGGACGGGAAAAACCCGGCTCACCGCGTAGTCCACGCCCAGCACCATCGGCAGGAGCACGCCGGCGGCGGAGAGCCGTAGCAACCAGCGGGCAGCGGCGTTCTCCAGGGCTGGAGCGATCAGGAATGCGGTGATCCCGGCGATGGTGAGAATCCCGCCGGCGAGCAGCACCGGACCCGCGATGGTTGCCGCGGCCGACCGGGTCGTGATTCCCACCGCCGTGAGCGGCGTTCCCACGACCACCATGAGTGCGGCCGTGGTAGCCACCGGACGCACCCCGGACCGGGCATTGCGCAGCGCGAGCAGTGCCAGCGCCGCCAGCAGCGTGGCGGCGAAGCCCGCGTAGTGAAAGTGAACGCCGGTCAGCTCGACAATCGCCGGGCTGAACCCCAGGCGCATCCCTGCCCGCGAGGCCACCAGCCAGGCCGCTCCCACGCCGAGGTAGGCCAGCGCCGCAGCAGAGACAAGCGATAGTGGCCGCCTGGAGCGCGTCTCGAGCAGCTCCCACAGTCCGGCCAGGCTGGCGAGCGCGCACGGTACCAGCCACCCCAACGCGATGGCTCCGGCCGTCCATCCTTCCGGGAGCAGGAACGCGATCACCGCGGCGACGGCGCCGACCGGTTGCACGAGGCGAGCTACCCGTAGCATCCGGGTCGCCCCAGGACCGCGCAGCGGAACCAGCCGCAAGCCGAGCGGCACGATCACGACGGGCGCCAGCAACAGCAGAAGATCGACCAGGGTGAGCCGGCCGATCACGATCGGAAAGGGCGCCACGCCGGCGATCATTCCGCCGGCCCCCTCGACGCGGCAGCCCGGTAATGCCGGTCCAGTTCTGACGCGTACCGCCGGCCGAGCGAGTCGCCAGCCTTGCGCGCCCAGTCACTCAAGCGCGTCGGACAGGTGGACGGCTGCCTGGACACGAGCAGCTCCGCCATCAGTCCGCGCAGCTCGGCGCCAGTCAGGACCATGTCGCCCAGGCCGAGGCTGATCGCTCGGGTGGCGGCGA
Source organism: Candidatus Eiseniibacteriota bacterium (assembly GCA_035635515.1). Lineage (GTDB taxonomy): Bacteria > Chloroflexota > Dormibacteria > CF-121 > CF-121 > CF-121. Next base: position 5,802 of record DASQAY010000131.1, read on the forward strand.
CCGCGAGGGTGGGCGGCAGA
>DASQAY010000132.1:0-6665 GCA_035635515.1 Candidatus Eiseniibacteriota bacterium
GTGTTCTGGGCCGCCTGGTGCGGGCCCTGCCGCAAGGAGCAGCCGGCCCTCAACCGGATCGCCGCCGACTACGCCCCCCAGGGGGTCGCCGTGGTGGGGGTCGACATGCTGGATCACGACCGCGCCCTGGCGCGCGCCTTCGTCCAGGAGTTTGGGGTCGCCTACCCGAGCCTGTACGACGAGGCTGGGCGAGCCGCGGCGGCGTACGAGGTGGACGGCCCACCGGCCATCGTGTTGGTGGACGGGCGCGGGATCATCGTGGGCCGAGTGCCCGGTGAAGTGGGGGAGCCGCTCCTGCGCCAATTGATCGTGTCGAAGCTGCAGGTCGCGCTAGTTACTTCGTCCGCCGCTGCCAACGGGTAGCTTTCAGCATCTTCTTGTGCTTGTGCTTGCGCATTTTCTTCCGGCGCTTCTTGACGACCGAACCCAATGAGACTCCTGATGCTGGCTACTGAGCGGACGAACGCTGCGTATTGTACATGGAAGGCTTTGGGACTCCGGCGGGTTTACAATTGGGGAGGCGAGCATCATGCCTGAAGCGGTCATTGTTGAAGCGGTTCGGACGGCGATCGGTCGTCGGGGCGGAAAACTGAGCCCGGTCCGTCCGGACGATCTGATGGCGTTGACCTTGCAGGAAGTGGTCCGTCGTGCCGGCATCACCGGGGATCGGATCGATGACGTGATCGTCGGGTGCGTGACGCAGACCGGCGAACAGGGGATGAACCTCGCCCGGGCGGCTGCCCTGATTGCCGGCTTCCCCATCGAGGTGCCCGGCACAACCGTGAACCGCTTCTGTGGGTCCGGCCAGCAGGCCGTCAACTTTGCCGCGCAAGGCGTCCTCTCCGGTGCCCAGGACATCGTGATCGGCGGCGGCGTGGAGAGTATGACCCGGGTCCCCATGGGCTCGGATGCATTCGGCCCGGGCGAGGGCCCCGTGAGTCCGAAGCTGATGGACCTGTACGAGATCATCCCGCAAGGCAACTCGGCGGAAATGATCGCCAAGAAGTGGGGATTCAGCCGCCAGCAACTTGACGAATTTTCGTTTCAGAGCCACCGCAAGGCTGGCCAGGCGATCCAGGAAGGCCGGTTCAGCAGGGAGATCTTCTCCGTGGAGGTCAAGCAGAACGGGAGCAGCTACGCCTTCGATACCGATGAGGGCGTGCGCATCCCGCCGTCCCTGGAGAAGATGGCCCAGCTAAAGCCGCCCTTCCAGGAGGATGGCGTGGTGACCGCCGGCAACTCCAGCCAGATCTCGGACGGGGCGGCGGCCGTCCTGGTGATGACGGCCGACAAGGCCCGGGAGCTGGGGCTGCGCGCTCGGGCGCGGATTGTGGGGCAGGCCATCGTTGGATCCGAGCCGACCATCATGCTGACCGGGCCCATTCCGGCCACGGCCAAGGTCCTGAAGAAGGCCGGGCTGACACTGAAAGACATCGACCTGTTCGAGGTGAACGAGGCTTTTGCCCCGGTGGTGCTGGCCTGGCAGCACGAGACCGGCGCCGACATGGAGAAGGTCAACTACAACGGCGGCGCAATCGCCCTGGGCCATCCGCTGGGGGCCAGCGGGGCCCGGCTGATCACGACCCTGCTCCATGAGCTCGAGCGCCAGGAGGCCCGTTACGGCCTGTCGACCATGTGCATCGGCTATGGCATGGGGATCGCGACCATCATCGAACGGCTGGCTTAGCCCGGATCCACACGCGCGGAGGAGCCAACGCACGGATCGCTCGCATCCGCGCCCAAGATGCGAGTGTGTTTCGGTGGATTCGGGCTTAGCCGGGGAGTTGGCTACCGCTCCTGGCGGCGGTTTGGGAAGTCGATCGACTGATTGTGCCGACGGCGTTCCACGACCCAGGCCAGCACGAAAAGGAAGATGACCTGGAGCAGGAAGTAGATGGCGGCCACCAGGTCGATGAGGCCGGTGAGGCTCGCCCCGTTTTGGGCGGTCTCGGCTGCGGCCAGGCCGAAGAACAGGAATGAACAGAGGTAGGTGAGGAAGGCGGTCACGAAGATGGCCTCCTTCCAGATTCCCCGGTTCCCGAGCAGCCGGGAGCCAAAGCGCGGCCGGGCGGTGGGCTGGGTCTGGCTCATGAGGATCTCACTCGTTCTTGCAGCGCCACTTGGTATGACGAAGAACCGCTACCGTTCCGTCGGGGCATGGGTGGGGGGCCACGGTCACCGGAGCGGGATCACTGACATGGCTGACGTCGTAGCTGACATCGTTGAAGGCGACGCTCAGCTGATCCCCGGCCAGGACCATCACGCCGATCGTAATGGTGGCCAGCATGACCAGGAGCATCGTGTACTCGATGACCGCCTGACCCGCCCTGCCGGACAGGCGGGCGCTCCGGTGCATGCACCGATGACGGTACGGCCTGGCCAGGGTCGTTCTGTCGGCCATCTGGCCTATTGCACGGGGCATGTGGTCCATCCGGGAGTTCAGCCTGGACTGGAGCGATTGCGGGCCCGGTTACGACGAACGTGCGGGACTCAGGCCGTTTGGTCGAAAACGGCACGGAGTTTTACGTAGGTGGCCTCGATGTGCTCGGGGAGGACCTTGACCTCGGCCAGCACCGGCATGTAATTGGTGTCGCCGCTCCAGCGGGGGACCACATGCTGGTGCAGGTGGTCGGCCACTCCGGCGCCGGCCACCCGCCCGAGGTTGAATCCCAGGTTGTAGCCCTCCGGCGCCAGGGCCGCCTGGAGGACGCGCAGCGCCCGCTGGCTCAGCGTCGTGATGGCTGCCGCCACCTGGGTGGAAAGGCTCGCCAGATCGCCCGTGTGCTGGTAGGGCGCCACCATCAGGTGGCCGGTGTTGTACGGATACCGGTTGAGCAGGGCGAAGGCGTAGGCTTCCCGGGCCACCACCAGGAGGGTGGCGTCCTCAGCCGGCGCCGCCTGGCCGGCCTCGCACAGGAAGCAACCCGGGGGGCGCGGCGCGCCGATGAACGCCATGCGCCAGGGGGCCCACAGCGGTTGGGTCACAGCCGTCTCATCATAGGGTCCGTTCCCTCTTGTTGTCGCAGACACTACTACTGGTCTGTGTTATGATGAACTGGTGGGGAACGACTTGCTACACTGGTTCCTCATTTCGCGACCGTGGGGCCGTGGCGCAGCTGGGAGCGCGATTGCATGGCATGCAATAGGTCAGGAGTTCGAATCTCCTCGGCTCCACAACATTCCCCCTGACATATGGCCAACCCCACCATCCCCACCTACGATCCGCAGGCGATCGAGCCGCGGTGGCGCGCGGCCTGGCAGAAGGCCGGTCTCTTCCAGGTTACCGAAGACCCCGCCAAGCCCAAGTTCTTCAACCTGGTCATGTTCCCCTACCCGTCGGGACCGCTGCACATGGGCCACTTCCGGAACTATGTCTTCGGCGACGCCTTCGCCCGCTACAAGGTCATGCGGGGCTTCAACGTGCTGAACCCGTTTGGCTGGGACGCCTTCGGGCTGCCCGCCGAAAACGCAGCCATCCAGAGCGGCATCCCGCCGCGGATCTCGACCGAGCAGAACATCGAGATATCCAAAGGCGAGCTCAACATCATGGGCGTCATGTACGCCTGGGACCGCGAGGTCACCACTTGCAATCCCGACTACTACCGGTGGAACCAGTGGCTCTTCCTCAAGTTCTTCGAGCGGGGCCTGGCCTACAAGAAACTCGCCCCGGTGAACTGGTGCCCGAAAGACAACACGGTCCTCGCCAACGAACAGATCGTGAACGGCCGCTGCTGGCGGTGCGGCACCCCGCCCACCAAGCGCGACCTGGAGCAATGGTTCTTCAAGATCACGGCCTACGCCGACCGGTTGCTGGATGGACTCAAGCGCCTCGACCGGTGGCCGGAGCGGGTCAAGGTCATGCAGACCAATTGGATCGGCCGCAGCGAGGGGGCCGAGTTCGACTTCCCGGTGGAAGGCGATCACCCTCCCATCCGCGTCTTCACCACCCGGCTGGACACCATCTACGGCGTCACCTTCATGGTGCTGGCCCCCGAGCATCCCCTGGTCCCCGCCATCACCACCCCGACCCAGCGCCCCGCCGTGGATGCCTACCTGGAGAAGACCAGGACGGAGACCGAAGTCGAGCGGCTGTCCACCGAGCACGAGAAGACCGGCGTCTTCACCGGCGCCTACGCCCGCAATCCCTTCACCAACGAGCGCGTCCCCATCTGGGTGGCCGATTACGTCCTGGCCACCTACGGCACGGGGGCCATCATGGGCGTGCCGGGCAACGACGCCCGCGACTTTCACTTCGCCACCCAGCACGGGCTCCCCATCCGGGAAGTCGTCAGCCCCAAGCCGGAACCGATCGGGGTTCCCAAAACGGCCATCGAACTCGGTCTGGCTGAGGGGTATGCCGTCAACTCCGGGCCGTACAGCGGCCTGCCGAGCGCGGAGGCCCTGGCCCGGATCACCGCGGAAGCCGAGCGCCGCGGCATCGGCACGCGCACCGTCACTTACCGGTTGCGCGACTGGCTGATCTCGCGGCAGCGTTATTGGGGAACGCCGATCCCCATCGTCTACTGCCCCGACCACGGCATCGTGCCCGTCCCCGAAGCCGACCTGCCCATCGAGCTGCCCCCCTTCGTCCAGTTCCGGTCGGACGGCCAGAACCCCTTGATGCACATGCCAGAGTTCGTGAACACCACCTGTCCCCGCTGCGGCAAGCCCGCCAAGCGCGAGACCGACACCATGGACACCTTCGTCGACTCCTCCTGGTACTTCCTGCGGATGGCGACCGGACTGGACGAGACTCAACCCTTCGACAAACGCAAGGTCGACTACTGGATGCCGGTCGACCAGTACACGGGGGGCATCGAGCACGCCATCCTCCACCTGCTCTACGCCCGCTTCTTCATGAAGGTGCTGTTCGACGCCGGCATGGTCTCGGTGGACGAACCCTTTGCCGCGCTCTTTTCGCAGGGGATGATTCTCCGCTTCGGGTCCGCCATGTCGAAGTCGAAGGGCAACGGGGTAGAGCCGAACTACATCGTCGAAGCCTACGGGGCCGATACCGGCCGCATCTACGAGCTGTTCATCGGGCCACCCGAGCTGGATGCCGAATGGAACGACCGGGGGGTGGAAGGGGTCGCCAAGTTCTTGCATCGCGTCTGGCGCCTGATCGTCGGCGACGGCATCGAGCCGCGCCCGGACGTGGCCCCGGTGTCCGCCGCGGACCTCACCCGAAAGCTGCACGAGGTGATCGACAAGGTCACCCGCGACGTGGAGGGCTTCCACTTCAACACCGCCATGTCCGCCCTCATGGAGCTGGCCAACACCATGCAGAGCTACCTCCAGTCGGGCGGTGCCCGCGATGCCGCCTGGGACGGCGTGGCGCGCGATCTCGCCCGCCTGCTGGCGCCGTTTGCCCCCCACCTGGCGGAAGAGCTCTGGGCGCGCCAGGGTCAGAAGGGGCTGGTGGCCTTTGCCGCTTGGCCCGAGGTCGACCAGGCCCTGCTCAAGCGCGACACGGTCCTGCTGGTGGTCGAGGTCGACGGCAAGGTCCGCGACCGGATCCCGGTCCCAGCCGGGGTCGACCAGGCGCGTGCCCACGCCCGGGCGCTGGAGAGCGAGAAGGTCCAGCGGTCGCTGGCCGGCCGCCCAGTAGCCCGGGCGATTTACGTCCAGGACCGGCTGATCAACCTGGTCACGCGCTAGCCACTGGGGAGGCCCACCTCGATGCCGTCCCCACGCCCTCGCTCTATGCGCTAGCGAAATGACGAACTGGTGGCAGATCGCCCAACGGGTTCGGGGCTGGCTGTATCGACACGACTGGCGCCTGGCCCTGGCGCTGGCGGCCTTGATCATCGCCGCCGCGGCCTGGATGGCCTGGCCGCGGGACCCGGGCCCCACGACCGCAGCGGCAGCCCTGAGCGTCGACGAGATCGAGACCGCGCGCGAGCGCTGGGTCGTCGTGTACGTCAGCGGGGCCGTCGTCCATCCCGGCGTTTACCGGCTGCAGCCGACCCAGCGCGTGTCGGACGCCATCGTAGCGGCGGGCGGCATCACCGAGAACGCCGACTCCGCCTGTCTGCCCAACCTGGCGGCGCATCTGCGCGACGGCAAGGAATACCGGGTGCCCGCCCGGGGCCAGGGGTGCAAGGGCGGCAAGAAGGCCAGGCTGGACATCAACACCGCCACCCGCGACCAGCTGCTGGCCGTGGCCGGAATGGACGAAGGATTGGCCGACGCCATCATCAGCTACCGCGAGACCTACGGCGGCTTTCAGCGCCTTTCCGAGCTGAAGAGCGCGCTCGGCGTTGACAGCACGCTCTACAAACAGCTCCAGAAGTCCCTCACCGTGCCGTGAGGCTCCCCTGGTGGATTGGCGCGCTGGTCCTCACCGCCTGGAGCGTGGGCATCCTGGTGATGGTCCTGCTCCGCCCGCTTGTCTGGGTGCTGCTGGTCCCGGCGTTCCTGATCGCGCTGGCGATCTCATGGATCCGGCGATCGATCGCCATCGTTGCACTGGCGGCGGCGGTCGCGCTGAGCCTGGGCGTGATGCGTGGCCATCTCTCGTCAACCCCCGAGCTGGCCGCCGGCCTCCGCGGCCAGGAGACGACCGTCGCCGGCCAGGTCGATGACGACCCGGTCACCCACCGGCACGGAACCCGCCTGGTGGTCCGGGTCGCGACCCTCCACACCCGCCTGCTGGCCACGGTGTA
>DASQAY010000133.1:0-3713 GCA_035635515.1 Candidatus Eiseniibacteriota bacterium
GCAGGAAGGTCACCTGGTCGCCCTCCTCCCGCACCTCCATCCGGAAGTTGCGCAGGCGCGGCAGCCGCTCCACCAGCGCGGTCAGTTCGTGGAAGTGGGTGGCAAACAGGGTCAGGCTGTGCAGCTGGGGCGCGTCGTGCAAGTACTCGAGCAAGGCCTGGGCGATGCTGACACCGTCGTAGGTGCTGGTCCCCCGCCCCACCTCGTCGAACACCAGCAGGCTATTCGGGGTGGCGTGGGCCAGGATGTGCGCCGTCTCCACCATCTCCACCATGAAGGTGGAGAGACCGCGCGCCAGCTCATCGTGGGCGCCTACCCGGGTGAAGATCCGGTCGCAGAGCCCGATGGTGGCGCGCGCGGCCGGCACGAAGCTGCCCACCTGGGCCAGCAGCACGATCAGCGCCGCCTGCCGCAGGTAGGTCGACTTGCCCGCCATGTTGGGGCCGCTCAACAGGACGATCTGGGCATCGGCCGGATCGAGGCGCAGGTCATTGGGCACAAAGCGCCCCGGCCCCAGCGCCCGCTCCACCAGCGGATGCCGGCCGTCGACGATGTCGATGCCGGGCTCCAGCCGCAACGTCGGTCGAACCCAGCCCTCGCGTTGGGCGACATCCGCCAGCGAGGCCAGGGCGTCGAGCTGAGCCACGGCCTCAGCCGCCTCCAGCAGACCGGGGGCGGCGCGGGTCACCTGCTGGCAGAGCTGCCGAAACACGGCCTGCTCCCGCGCTACCAGCGCGCTCTTGGCGTTCAGGACCACTGACTCTTTGTCCTTGAGCTCGGGCGTGATGTAGCGTTCGCCGTTGACCAGGGTCTGCTTGCGGATGTACTCGGATGGCACCGGCACCCGGTTGGCGTGGCTCACCTCGAGGTAGTACCCGAACACCTGGTTGAATCCGACCTTCAGCGACCGGATGCCGGTGCGATCGCGTTCGAGGGTTTCCAGGTTGCTGATCCACTCGCGGGCGGCCCGGGACCCGGCCTGGATGCTGTCCCGCTCCGGGTCGTAGCCGTCGCGGATCACGCCGCCCTCGCGCACCGTCGCCGGCGGCTCGGGCACCAGGGCTCGCTCGAGCTCCGACCGGATGGCCTCCAGACCCGGTGAGCTGGTCCAGCGCAGGACCGGCCAGGCGCTGGTGGCCGCGGCCACCTGGCCCAACGCCTCGATGGTCCGGGCGATGGCCCGCAGGTCACGCGGGCTGGCGACCCCCTGGCCGGCGCGGGTGACCAGCCGCTCCAGGTCGGCGATGGGCCGCAGCGCCTGTCGCAATCGGGCCCGGCCGGTGGCATCGGCGACCAGCAACGCGACCCGATCGAGACGCGATTCCAGTGGCACCGGGGCTCGCTGGGGCCGGTCCAGCCAGCGCCGTAGCATCCGGCCTCCCATGGGGGTCGCCGTCTGGTCCAGTAGGGCAGCCAGGACTTCCTCCCCGGCCACATCCGGCGTCAACCCCAACGTGCGCCGGGTAGCGGGATCGAGGTGCATGAAATCGCGCGGGTGCTCGGCGCGCAGCCGCACCAGCGCTGGATCCAGGCGCAGGTGGACCCGCTCGGCATGGTGCAGCAGGGCGCCGGCCGCACCCAGGGCTTCGGGCCACTCCTCGATGCCGAAGGCGGCCAGGGTCTCCACACCCAGCAGCGCCCGGAGGCGGTGGCTGGCTCCCCGCGCGTCGAAGTCGGTGGCCGCCACCCAGGTGGTCGGCACCCCCAGCAGGAGCGGCGTGAGCCGTTCGCGATCCGTCTCGGGCGCGATCACCTCGGCCGGTCGCAGGCGGGCCAGCTCATCGCGAAGCGGATCGTCCCCCGGGTCGGTGCGGATGACCGCCAGCTCCCCGGTGGAACAATCCAGGACCGCTACCCCGTTGTGGTGCGGACGGGCCGCCAGGGCGACGGCATAGTTGCCCCGCCCGGGCTCCAGATAGGCTTCCTCGACCACGGTGCCCGGGGTCAGCACCCGCACCACCTCGCGCCGCACCAGCCCGCGGCGGCCGGGATCCGCCTCTTCCACCTGGTCGCAGATGGCGACCGAGAGCCCGGCGCGCAACAGGCGCGCCACGTACGACTCGTAGGCGTGGTACGGCACCCCGGCCATAGGGAATCGCTGACCCTTCCCCAGCTCGCGACTGGTTAACGTGATCCCCAGGATGGGCGCCGCCCGTTCGGCATCGGGGCCGAAGGTCTCGTAGAAGTCGCCCAACCGGAAGAGGACGATGGTGTCGGGGTGCGCCTGCTTGACGCGCTGGTATTGCTCGAGGACCGGGACCGAGCGCACCCGGAAATACTAGGGCTTTACGCCACCAGCCGACCGCGCAACTGCCACGCGGTGGCGGTCGTGATCCGGACGCGACGCACGGTGCCCACTTCGGCTCCCAGCGGAGCAGCCGCCAGCACCACCTTATTCTGGCGGCTCCGGCCGCTGGCCTCACCGGCACTGGCTTGCTCGATCAGGACTTCCACCTCCCGGCCGACCCAGCGCTGATTGGCGCGCTCGGCGATCCGCCGCTGGGCTTCCAGCAAGACATTGATCCGACGCTTCTTTTCCTCGGGCAGCACGTCGTCCGCCTGGCGGCCGGCCGTGGTCCGCGGCCGGGGCGAGAAGCCCTGGATGTGGACCACGTCGAACTGGACCTCCTCCAGCAACGACAGGGTGCGCTGGAACTGGTCTTCGGTCTCCCCGGGGTAACCCACGATGACATCGGTGGACAGGGACAGGTCGGGGATCGCCTCCCGCGCCTGCGCCACTACCGACCGGTATTCGTCGCGGGTGTAGCGGCGGCGCATCTGCTTGAGGATGAGATCGTCGCCCGACTGAAACGGAAGGTGGAGATGCTCGCACACCCGCGGCAGGTCGCGGATGGCCCCCAACAGGTCGGCGTGCACGTGTCGGGGATGCGAGGTGAGGAAGCGTACCCGCCAGATGCCGGGGATCCGCTCTACGGCCGCCAGCAACCCGGACAGCCGGGTCCCGGTTTCCGGGTCCTTGTAGGAGTTGACCGTCTGGCCCAGCAGGGTGACCTCTCGTACGCCCTGGTCGGCGAAGCGCCGGACGTCCTCCACCACATCGGCCACCGGGCGGCTGCGCTCCGTGCCGCGCACGAACGGCACGATGCAGAAGCTGCAGACCTCGTTGCAGCCGAAGATGACCGGGATGAAGGCGGTCAGGCCGTGCTGCAGGACCGCCCCCCCGGTCTGCGCCGGATCGGTCTCGTACTCGCCCTGCAGGTCCTGGATGAAGGCCTCGTACTCGCGCATGTCAAACCGGTAATCGAGATCCGGCAGGCGCTCGTAGAGGCGGTCCCCTTCCTTGTTGGCCATGCAGCCGGTCATGGCCACCGCCCGGCCCGGCCGGGCCCGCTTCCAGGCCTTCAGCTCACGGAACTTGCCGTAGGCTTTCTGTTCGGCGTTCTGGCGGACGCAGCAGGTGACCAGGATGGCCAGATCGGCCTCGTCCAGGGTGGCGGAGGCGGCGAACCCGGCCGCCACGAGGCCCTGGGCCAGGTAGTCGGCATCGGACGCGTTCATCTGGCAGCCGCTCACCCAGAGGTGGAAGCGCTGGCCGGAGGGGGGCCGCTTACGCCCGTTGGGACGGGGCCGGCTGAAGGCATGCGGCTCGAAGTGGAGGGGTACGCCTGGCACACGCAAACGCGGGGGCGCCGCCGGGTTGGTCATGGCCGAGTAGCCTAGCGGTTGTCTCGGTGCTCGACCAGGAGACGGAT
>DASQAY010000134.1:0-1884 GCA_035635515.1 Candidatus Eiseniibacteriota bacterium
CAGGAGCTTCTTGCCCGGGTGGGCCCACATCCAGGCGTACAGCGCCCGGAGGTTGGCCAGCTGCTGCCACCGGTCACCGGGCATTTTCTGGAGCAGTGAGCCCTTTCCGTGGACGACCTCGTCGTGGCTGAGGGGCAGCACGAAGTTCTCGTGGAAGGCGTAGAGCCCGCGGAAGGTGAGCGCGTTGTGGTGGAAGCGGCGATGCACCGGATCGTGCTGCATGTACGCCAGCGTGTCGTGCATCCAGCCCATGTCCCACTTGAAGCCGAACCCCAGGCCTCCCAGCCAGATCGGCCGCGACACGCCGGGCCAGGAGGTGGACTCCTCCGCGTAGGTCTGGGCGCCCGGCTGGCGCCCGAAGACCTCGGTGTTCAGCCGCTGCAGGAAGCTGATGGCCTCGAGGTTCTCGCGGCCGCCATGCACGTTGGGGATCCATTCGCCGGCCTTGCGGGAGTAGTCGAGGTAGAGCATGGACGCGACGGCGTCCACGCGCAGGCCGTCGGCGTGGTAGCGGTCCAGCCAGAACATCCCCGACGAGAGCAGGAAGCTGCGCACCTCGTGGCGTCCGTAGTTGAAGATGAAGCTCTTCCAATCGGGATGGAAACCCTGGCGCGGATCGGCATGCTCGTAGAGCGCGGTGCCGTCGAAGTTCGCCAGCCCCACCTCGTCGGAGGGGAAGTGCGAGGGCACCCAGTCGAGGATGACGCCGATCCCGGCCTGGTGCAGCCGATCGATCAGGTACATGAAGTCCTGCGGCGTGCCGTACCGGCTGGTGGGCGCGAAGTAGCCCGTCGTCTGGTAGCCCCAGGATCCGTAGAACGGGTGCTCCATCACCGGCAGGAACTCGACGTGGGTGAACCCGAGGCGCTTCAAGTATTCGCTGAGCGGGTCGGCCAGCTCGCGATAGTTGAGCGGGCGGTTCCCTTCTTCCGGACGCCTTTGCCAGGACCCGATGTGCATCTCGTAGATGGAGATGGGCGCGTCCAGGGCGCTGCGCGGCCCCCGTTCCTCCATCCACTTCGCATCGCCCCATTTGTAGTCGAGGTCCCAGACGACCGAGGCGGTCCGCGGCGGCGTCTCCGCGTGGAGGGCGAGCGGATCCGCCTTGTCCACCCGGTAGCCGCCCTGCCCTTCGATGTGGAATTTGTACTTCGTACCCTTTCCGATCCCCTTGACGAATCCCTCCCAGATGCCGGACTTGCCCCGCGGCGCCAGGGCGTCCTGGTGCTTGTTCCAGCCGTTCCAGTCGCCGACTACGTTCACCGTCTTCGCATTGGGGGCCCAGACGGCGAACTGCGTCCCGCCCGGCTTCAGATGCGCGCCCAGGTGCTCGTACAGGCGGAGGTGGGAGCCTTCGTTGAAGAGGTGGAGATCGTCGTCCGAGAGGAGTGAAATCATGGGGTCGTCCGCAAGGAGGGAAATCATGGCGGCGCACTATCACTTGCGAGCGAAGAGAGCCAGCAGCCCCCCTGGTAGACCGTGAGGCTCAGTGAAATGCGGCGACCCAGGCGACCACCGGCACCAGGGCCGCCGCGAGGGAGAGGGCGATCTGCGCGGCGCGGACCCGCAGCGGCGGAAGCCGTGCGACAACCGCGCCCAGCAAAAGGCCTGCCAGGAAACCGCACAGATGGCCGGCGAGGTCGGCGCGTTTCGAGGTGCCGAGAAACGCCAGCAGGGCGAGGCCTGCGCCGAGCGGGACCCAGGGGCGCCGCCGGTGCTGGGGAAAGGCGGCCAGCGCTCCCAAAACGCCGAAGACGGCGGTGGACGCGCCGATGGAGACGAAGTCCCGCCGCACCAGCCAGGCGGCCGCCAGGGTGCCGGCAACGCCGGAGAGCAGCAGCAGCGCGCTCGCGATCCCGGGGCCAACCGCCCGGGCGAGGAGCG
>DASQAY010000135.1:0-3657 GCA_035635515.1 Candidatus Eiseniibacteriota bacterium
CTATATCGGCCTGGGCGAGGTAGTAAAGCGCCGCCGACGTCAGGATCTCGAACTCGGTCGGCGGTCCGAGCGATTCCGTGACCCGCTGGATGACGGGCTGGACCTCGGTGATCAGCGCTGCAAAGTCGAGCTCAGCGATCGGCCGCTGGTCTACCTGGATGCGCTCGGTGTAGGAGACGAGATGGGGCTTGGGCATCAGCCCGACGCGGTAGCCCTGGCGCTGTAGCACGGCGGCCACCATGGCGCAGACAGAGCCCTTGCCGTTGGTTCCCCCCACGTGGACACCCTGAAAGAGATGGTGCGGATCACCCAACGCGTGCAGTAGCGCCTGTGTCCGCTCCAGCCCGAGCTTGATTCCAAAGCGCCCGAGGGACGTCAGGTAGGTGACCGACTCCTCGTACGTCATCCCTGGCCGAGGCGCTGGCGATAAGCGCGCAGGGTATTGACCAGGAGCATGGCGACCGTCATCGGGCCCACTCCACCGGGGACCGGTGTCACGGCGGAGGCAACCAGGTCGACCGTCGGCCGATCGACGTCGCCCACCAGCCGGTTGGTCACCGGATCCCTGGTGATGCCCACGTCCATCACCACCGCGCCCGGCTTCACATGGTCGCCAGTAATGAGCCCGGGATGACCGGTGGCCGCTACCAGGATGTCCGCCATCCGCGTGATTGTGGGGAGATCGACCGTCTGCGAATGGCAAATGGTCACGGTGGCATGGTTCTGCAGGAGCAGCATGGCCAGCGGCCGGCCCACCAGGCGCGAGCGGCCGACCACCACGGCGTGTCGACCGGTGGGATCGATCCGCTCCCGACGCAGCAGCTCGAGCACCCCCAGCGGGGTGGCAGGCACGAAGGTGGGATTCCCCTGCGCTAACCGGCCGGCATTATAAGGATGCAGCCCGTCGACGTCTTTGGCGGGCGGAATCGCCTCCAGCGTTGCGTTGGCATCCAGGCCATCGGGGAGCGGCATCTGAACGAGGATGCCGTCTACGTCCGAATCCCCTCCGAGAGCACGAATTCGGTCAAGCAGGTCCGCCTGGGTGGTGCTCTTCGGCAGATGAAGGATTGCCGAGCGGAAGCCGGTGGCCTCCGCGGCCCGATGCTTGTTGCGAACGTACACCGTGGACGCCGGATCATCGCCCACCTGGATGACGGTGATGGACGGCGGTCTCCGGCCGGCCGGCAAGCGCGAAACGGCGAGCCGGATCTCTTCGCGGATGGCCCGCGCGTGGGCGGAGCCGTCGATCAGGCGAGCCGGCACCCGGCCAGTCTAAACGCTGTTCTCCGTGCGGGCCGAGTCTCGTGGCCGGTTTTGTCCCAGGCCCTGCCCCCCGGCGGGACCCCGGCTAGGTCTCGATAGGCCGGCTAACCCCGCCCCGGAGCATGCATTCGAAAAGTCCGTAGATCCGGCCGACGGCGCCTGCACCAGGCCGATCAGGGTCCGGGTCTTGTTGGTTGATGACCCTGTCGGTGACGATCAGAACATGGGCGCCGTCCGAATTCTGGATGTTCCGTTTCCACACCGTCGCGGAGGGTTGGTCGTCCAGGATGACGAATCCGGCCCGTTCTCCCATGATGGTCAGCATGGGGCCGTCCCTTCGCTCGATCACGGTCACGCCGATCGGTCTCGCGCGTCTGAGCCGATCGGCCACGCCCTGGAAGTCGAGATTGGCGGGAGTCATGGTGATGACGGGGATGGGGTCGACGCCCGCTGGAAAGGGGAACCTCGAGGGAATGCGAACCTCTGCCTCTTCCCGAAATTTCGCCAGCATCCTGGCGCCTAGAAGCCCGATTTGGACTTCTGAGTTATCCGGCAGAAGGTCAGCCGACACCTTGATGCCCAGCAGTTCGCGGTCCGAGGGCATTGGTGGGCTCCCTGTCCGGTCGGGCGCCTTACGCACGCGGTAGCGGCCGCGACGCCCAATGGGGAGGTCCAGGTGTCCCCACGTCTCGGCGGCGTCAGGGTGATTGAAATGCGCGACGAGACCTGCCAGGACCAGCGCAAAGGGCCACGACTCGTGACGCTCGAGTTCGGAAAAACCCTGTTCGCGGATGGCGATGAAGTTGGGCGAGACGGCAGCATCGGCAGGCCAGCCATACCGTCGCGCCCGCAGAAAGAGGTCTGGCGGAATTTCGGCTCCCTCCAGCTGCATGAAGAGGGTCCCAACGGGCAGCTGCTCGCGCGAGGCCATCCTTTCCGTAAGCCGCTGCTCGCCCGGCATCAGGAAGACCCCTGGCTGGGTCAGCGCGTGCCCCAGGACGTAGGCGATAGCGGTTTTCTTTTGGGAGCCCAACTTTAGCTCGACCAGGAGCGCGTCCTCGGATGTCCAGCGGGTCCAGGGCTGCGCTTCCATGAAAAGACGGGCCTGTTCGCAGAGAAAGATCGCATCTTCTCGCCGCAGAGGCTCCTCCGGCGGCTGCCGTTGAGCCAGCTCCGCAATCAGGCGATCGAACACTCCCTCCGCGCCATCCTCGGGTGTGACCTCCTCGATGACCATCTCCGGATGGAATCCCGTCTCGCTTTCAAGCTGCGGAAGCTCTGCTCGCAGAGCCTCGACCAGGCCCACCGGAACCTGGACGCGATCTGGAAGCGGGAGGCCGGTCTCCTGGCCGCGTTTGTTAAGCGCGTTACGGAGCGATTCGCCGGGCGATGGCCCTGTCTCTGCCACGCTTTTGCCGGGGTTCGCACGGTCCAACACCAGGGAGAGGTAGGTCGAGTTGGTCACCCCGCGCAGCCAGACGGACAGGTCGCGCTGCAAGACCAGCCAGACCTGCTCCCTGGCGCCGGCCGCGTCCTTCCCGTTCCCCATGTCTTGATTCTGTACGAAACCACCGACCCGCTCAAACCGTGGGCCGTGGGATTTAGGGATTGTCCTCCCCCTTGGGGGTCGGCTGGGCTACCTCGCAATCTCTCACCCTCGCTGGAGGGGCAGTGGCGGCGCGGTCCTTGTGGCTCCCGTTCCCTCCATGAGACGCTTGAGGACCAGGTGTGCCTTTGTATCATTACTTGGTCGTTGCCCGCATAGCTCAGTTGGTAGAGCAGCTGACTCTTAATCAGTTGGTCCCGGGTTCGAATCCTGGTGCGGGCACCAAGTTCTGAATACGCAACGCGCTTCCTGAAATTGATCGTGACCCATCGATTCCCCGCCTGACAACACTTTGACAACAACCCGGGGCCGTCGCCACGTATCGACCCGCGGATCTCGCCTCCATTGCAACCCATCAATTCAGGGCGGGGCCAAACTGGTGCGCACGATGAGCGACGCATTGGCCCGACCCGTCGACGAACGGACTCTGCACCTCAGCCCGTGGGGACTGGGGTGGCATTCAACCTGATCGACGCCGCCCAGGAACGCTGGCGCGCCGTCAACGCGCCCCACCTCGTCGCGCTTGTCCGCGCCGGGGCCCGCTTCGAATGCGGCAAGCGCGTTGAACGCGACCTGGTACTCGAGGCCACCCAAGCCGCCGACGACACCCCTGTTCAGTCGCCCACCGCCTCGAGTCAGCCCGTCAACAACGCCGCGTCATGATCTTCATCCGCTCCCAGGAAGATGGCATGATTCACTCCGTGCGCCTGCCGCGGACGACGTCGAGGTCCTCATGACACGGACACGAGTGCCTCCGGTGCTCGTCACCGGAGCGACCGGCCGGGTTG
>DASQAY010000136.1:0-3513 GCA_035635515.1 Candidatus Eiseniibacteriota bacterium
ACGGGATCGAGGGCTATTACGACCAGCAGCTGGCCGGGACCAATGGCTACGAGGCCACCTTCCGCGATATCACCGGCCGGCCGATTGTGCTCAGCGATCGGACGCGCGTCGAGCCCATCAATGGGGCGAGCCTCCAGCTGACCATCGACGGCGCCATCCAGGTGGCGGCCGAGCGCGCGCTCGCCGACGGCGTCAAAAAGGTCGGGGCCGAGGGCGGCTCAATCCTGATCATGGAGCCGACCACCGGGCGCATCGTGGCCTGGGCGGACGTCCCTACCTATGACGCCAACCTGTTCAGCACGGTCGCCGGCCAGAACCCGCGCCTGTTCGTCGATTCCAACGTGTCCGACCTGTATGAGCCTGGCTCGGTGATGAAGGTCGTGACCCTCTCCGGCGCCCTCGATCGGCATGCCATTACGCCGTCTACGACGTTCAATGAGACGGGCAGCGTGGTCATCGGGGGCTACCGGATCAAGAACTGGGACAACAAGGCCCACGGTGTCGTGACCATGACCCAGGTGCTGGAGAAGTCGTTGAACGTGGGTGCCATCAAGGCCGAGCAGCTGGAAGGAGGCTCCGCCTTCTTCGAGTCCTTGTCCCAGTTCGGGGTCGGCCAGCGAACCAACATCGATCTAGCAGGCGAGGCGAATGCGATCTTGGGCGCGTACTCGACCTGGCGACCGGTGGAGCTGGCCACCGCCTCGTTCGGGCAGGGCGTCGACGTCACCCCGATTCAAATGCTGGGGGCGATCAACGTCATCGCCAGCGGCGGCGACCTGGTCTGGCCGCACGTCGTGGACCAGGTCATCGATGCCCGCGGGGTCGCTCACCCGGTCGAGCCGAAGGTGATCCGCCACGTGCTGGCTCCCACCACGGTGAACCAGATGCGCCAGATGATGGTCGGGGTGGTGGAGCACGGCTCCGGGTATGCCGCTCGGATCGATGGATTTCGCGGCAAGATTGCCGGCAAGACCGGGACCGCCAACATCCCCGAGAACGGCGCCTATCCGCCGGGCGAGGTCATCGGGTCATTTGTCGGGTTCGTCCCCGTTGATCACCCGCAGTTCACCATGCTGGTCATCGTCCGCAAGCCCAAGATCCTGTTCGAAGGCGCGTACGTGGCGGCCCCCATCTGGAAGACGGTGGCCTCGGCGCTCATCACCCAATGGAATATCGCGCCCCAGTGATGCTCCTGCGGCCCAAAGCCACCAGCAGGAAGGCGGCTAATGTGTACAGCATGGGACCGCGGGTCGATGAAGTCGTCGCCTACACCCGCGGCACGCTGGTCAGCGGTCCGCCTGCGCAGCCCCTGACGCACCTCTACACCGATTCGCGGGACGTGACCCCGGGGGGTCTCTTTGTCGCGTTAAAGGGCGAGGCCCTGGATGGTCATGCGTTTATGGGCCAGGCCGTCGAGCGCGGCGCCGCGGCGGTCCTGTGCGAACTGGCGCCAGCCGCGGCTCCCGCGAGCGTCTCGATCGTGCGCGTGCCGGACAGCCGGCGCGCCCTGGTGGACCTGACCCGGGGCATCGTGGACGCCCACCCGGTTCCCGTTGTGGGGATCACCGGCAGCGCCGGGAAGACCACGACCAAAGAGATGGTCGCCCACGTCCTGGGCCGGCGCCTGCGCCTTCGCAAGAGCGAGGGCAACCTGAACACCTACACCGGGATCCCCATGACCGTCTTCGATCTTGAGGCGGCAGACCGGGCGCTGGTGCTGGAGTATGCGATGTCGCGTCCCGGCGAGATCCACGAGCTGACCAGCATGGCGCCCCCGTCGATCGCGGCGGTTCTCAACGTGGGCATCGCACACGTTGGGTACCTGGGCTCCATCGAGGCCGTGGCCGCCGCCAAGCGGGAGCTGGTCGAAGGTCTGCGCCCCGACGGTCTGGCGGTGCTGAACGCCGACGATGACAACGTCCTTAAGATGGCCGCCATCGCCCGGCGCAGCCGGACCTTTGGGTTTTCCAAGCAGGCCGAGGTGCGGGCGGACCAGGTCCGCCTCCACGGGCTGGACGGCAGCACCTTTCGTCTGAAGACCCCACAGGGTGACGCCGACGTCTTCCTCCGGGTCCCAGGCCAGCATCTGATCTCGAATGCCCTGGCCACCGCGGCGATCGCCCTCGAGTTCGACTTCGACCCCCGGGCCATCGCATCCGCACTGCGGAGCTTTCAGACCGGCGTCCACCGGATGAGCCTGCTGTCCGGGCGCGGCGGGGCCCGGTTGATCGACGACACGTACAACGCCAGCCCGGGATCGATGCGGGCCGCCCTGTCCGTGCTCCGGACCGCCCCCAGCGGCGCCGTGCGGGTGGCGGTGCTGGGCGACATGCTGGAGCTGGGAGACCACGCCGACCAGGCGCACGACGAGCTCGGCCGGATGGCGGCACAGAGTACGGATCATCTGTTCGTCCTGGGCGCCTACGCCAATCGCGTGGTGGCGGCCGCCCGCGGAGCTGGGATGACTCCCGAGCGGGCGTCGGCCGTTTCGGGGGTGGATGTGGCCCTCACCCGGCTGGAGCCGTTGCTCTCGACCGACACGGTGGTGCTGATCAAAGGCTCCCGCGGCATGCGGCTGGAGCGGCTCGTCGAGGCCCTCGAGCAGCCCTGATGGTCCTTCGAGCGCTGCTCGCGTTCGTCCTCGCGTTTGCGGCGGGGGCGGCGGTGTATCCGATGGTGATCGGCTGGCTGGCCAGAGCGGGCGTGGGACAACCCATCCGCGCGGAGGGGCCGTTGTCGCATCAGAGCCGGTCGGGAACGCCGACCGCGGGTGGGATCGTCTTCCTGGCGCTGGGTCTGATCTTCTACCTGGTGGCCGATCGGAGCCGCGCGGGGGGCCTGGTGCTGCTGGCGCTGCTCACCGGCGGCGGGCTCGGCCTGGTGGACGACCTGCGCAAGGTGCTGGCCCGGCAAAACCTTGGGCTGCGGGCGCGGGAGAAAATCCTGGTCCAGCTGCTGACCGGTCTCGCCCTGGCGTTTCTCGCGTGGCGGTGGGGCTTTGCCGTCCAGGCCGTGCCCTTCTGGCACGCGGTGAACCTGGGCGCCTGGCTGATCCCGCTGGGCGCCGTGGCCTTTGTGGCGGGGACCAACGCGTTCAACCTCACCGACGGGAGCGACGGGCTATCCGCCGGCGTGGGGGCCATCGCCTTCTTCACCCTGTCGGTGATCGCCCTCCGGGGCCATCATTCGGGGGCCGCCTGGCTGCCGGCCGTGCTCGCCGGCTTGCTGCTGGCCTACCTGGTCTACAACGTCGCTCCGGCGCGGGTGTTCATGGGGGACACCGGCAGCCTGGCGTTGGGGAATGCCTTGGTGGCGGCGGCCATCGTCGGGGGGCTGCTCTGGTACCTGCCGCTGCTGGCCCTCGTCCTCGTGGCCGAAACCGTGTCCGTCATCGCCCAGGTGGCGAGTTTCAAGCGCACCGGCCGGCGAATCTTCCGGATGTCGCCCCTCCACAACCACTTCATCCTGGGCGGCTGGTCCGACACGAGGGTCGCCCTGTCCTTCTGGGCCGTT
>DASQAY010000137.1:0-6287 GCA_035635515.1 Candidatus Eiseniibacteriota bacterium
CTAACTCCACTGCCCAGACTGGCGGCGCGGGCACGGCGCAGGGATCGGTGGACTCGACGGCGGTCACCGGCGGCGCCGGTACCGGCATAGGTAGTCAACAGTCAGCCGGCCAATCAACTACTAAATAGGGTGGGGTAGGCATCGGGTCCAACCAGAGCTCGATCAGGGCAGACGGCCCTCGGCCAGGAAGGAAGCCTAGCGAAGCACTAGGCACGAAGTCGCCGCCGTCGCTGACGATTGCTTTGGGGTCGCTTAGGCCGGTTAACAAGCGCCAGGCAGAAGGCCCACACCTCTTCGAGCCATCGGGGCCCGGCACCAGCGTCGGCATCTTCCCCCGGTCAATTTGGCCAATGGCGCCCGGCAGGTGGGTGCGTTGGAACGCTGGCCGCAAACTCGGGCCGGACCTGGCGCAGGTAGCCGCGCAGATGGTGAGCAAGCCAGCTGGCACCCAGTGCCTTGCATTTCTTCCAGAATCCGCACCCCGCTGAGCTTCGGAAAGCCCGCAGCAACGAGTGATCTGCGGCTTGTGCTCATCGAGGCGACTCAGGCATTACCAGAGTTCATCGACGTATACATCACCGTTGCCGTCAATCATCTTTCGGACGCCAACACCAGGGCCGAATCGTATTCGAAAACTGGAGGCGAGTGCGGGACTCGAACCCGCGGTGGAGGTTTTGCAGACCTCTGCCTTACCACTTGGCTAACTCGCCTCTGACAGACAATCGGTAAGTCTAGCCTACCCTCGCCGACAGACCACCTCAGCCATAATCAGGTTCCGGTGATCGGTCCGCGCCCTCCGGGCTTCCTCTTCCCACTGGCCATCACGGTCATCCTGGCCGGCTGTACCAGCGAGGCGGTGCGGCCCTATCCGCAAGGGGACCCGATCGTCATCGGCGCACCGCTGGCGCTCACGGGCAGCCTCTCGGACGAGGGACAGATGGCCCAGGAGGGCTACTACTTCTGCCGCAACTGGGTCAACGCCAAGGGCGGCGTCCACGTCCAGGGCTCGTCGCGTCCCCTGCTGATCGCCGTCCAAGACGACCAGAGCCGCGCCTCGGTCAGCGCCGCGGTCACGGAGCGGCTCATCAGCCAGGATCATGTCCGCCTGCTCCTGGGGCCGGTCGGCAACCTGTTAGCTGACCGCGACGCCGCGGTGGCGGAAAGCCATCAGGTCCCAATCCTGCTCAGCAGCACCGCCGAAAGCACCTTCAACCGGCAGTATCAGTACGTCTTCGGCGTGGCTAGCCCGGCAAGCCACTACCTGCAGGGCGTGATCGACATGGCGCTTAGCTTGACGCCGGCACCGCAGTCCGCCGCCATCCTCTTTGCCAGGGATTCCTTCTCGACCGAGGTGGCCACCGACCTCAACGCCTACGCCGCCACCAGGGGACTGAGTGTGGTCTATTTCGAATCGTTTCCGGGAGGGACCAATGATCTCCGCGGAAAGTTGGGCGCCATCGCCGCAGCCGCGCCGGACCTGGTCCTCGGGGTGGGCGCGCCCTCTGATGCGGCGGTCACCATGGAAGCGGCGCGCCAGCTCAACGTCCATCCGCGGCTGTTCGCCTTCACCAGCGGACCGGGGGAACCGGGGTTTCTCTCGGACATGAAGACCGCCGAGTATGTGTACGGGTCGACCCAGTGGGCGGCGGGCGCTCGGCTGCCGATCGGGTATTTCGTCGACGGCAGGACCTATGCGGCGCAGTTCCTGGCGGCCTACGGCCAGCGTCCGGACGCGACCAGTGCGGCCGCTACGGCAGCCTGCCTGGCCCTGGAGGTGGCGATCGAGCGCGCCGGCAGCACCGAGCCCCAGGCGGTGCGCTCGGCCCTGGCCGCCCTGGACCTCCAGACGTTTTACGGCGAGATCCGCTTCGACAGCCGCGGGCTCAACGTCTTCAAGCCCATGGAGGTGGAGCAGGTCCAGGATGGCCTAGCGGTGGTCGTCTGGCCGCCGGCCGCCGCGACCGGGCGGCCGCGCTACCCGATGCCGGGCTGGGACCAGCGACTAGGCACCCTCGGCGCCCAGAAGCTGGGCCAGATGCGCGAGCAGCCGCACGGCTGAGCCGGTCGGCCCTTTGGGGACAGCCTTCAGTTCGCTGGAATCCTGCCAGGCGCTGCCGGCGATGTCCAGGTGCACCCAGGGTCGGCCGTCGACGAACTCCCGCAGGAACAGCGCCGCGGTGGTGGCACCGGCCCATAGGACCGCCGTGTTCTTGATGTCCGCGATGTCGCTGTCGATCAGCCCGTCGTAGTCCGCCCAGGTGGGCATCTCCCAGACCCGTTCACCAGCCAGGTCCGCGGCACGGCGGACCAGCTGCATCAGCGCATTGTTGTTGGTGAAAGCGCCCATGGCCACGGGCCCGAGTGAGCGGGCGATCGACCCGGTGAGGGTAGCCACGTCGACGATATGGGTGGCGCCCTCCTTCACGGCGTAGGTGATGCCATCGGCCAGGATCAGCCGTCCTTCGGCGTCGGTGTTGATGATCTCGATCGTCTTCCCGTTTGACGCTGTGACCACATCGCCCGGCCGGGTCGCTTTACCGGAAGGCATGTTCTCCGTGGTCGGCACGACGGCGATGACATTGATGGCGGGTTTCAGCTCGGCAATAGCCCGCATGGCGCCGACGACCGCGGCTCCACCGCCCATGTCCGATTTCATGTATTCCATGTGGTCCGCCGGCTTGAGCGAGATCCCGCCGCTGTCGAACGTGATCCCCTTCCCCACCAGGGCCAGCGTGGGCCCGCCGGGCTTGCCGCCGCGATAGCGAAGGACGATCATCTTGGCCGGTTCGTCTGATCCCTTGGCCACCGCCAGCAGCGCGCCCATCTGCAACCGCCGCATGTCCTCCATCTCCAGCACCTGCAGCTCCAGCCCGCTCCCCTTGGTGTAGTCGCGCACCTTCTCCACGAAGACGGTCGGGGTAAAGGCGTTGGCCGGGAGGTTCACCCACTCCCGCACCTGGTTGGTGGCATTCGCCAGGGTCAGCCCGGCGGCGACCGCCTCGGCGGCGCCGCGTTCGGAGTCGAGGCCGACAAGCGTGATGTCCTCGATATCGACTTGCGGTTCATCGGAGCGCGTGCGCAGCGACCGCTGCTCAAAGTTGCCCAGCACGACCGCCTCAGTCAGGATGCGCGCCACGTCGGCGGGATCCCAGCGCTGGAGGGCCGCCGCCGGTACGAGGATCGCCAGGCGACGATTCCCCTTCTTGCGCAGGAATCGGGCCCCCGCCTGGACGGCATTGCGCACCCGCACCGGGTCCACCGCCTCGGCCTTGCCGAGCCCCATCAGCAGAGTCCAGGTGCTCGGCAGCTTGCCAAGGTTCCGGAGATAGACCTGGTCCATGAGCTTCCCGGTGAACTGGCGATCGCGAACGACCTCCTGGATGGCGCCCCCCAGCTTCTGATCGAGGCCCGCCACCTCGGCCGGCAGGGTGCCCTGCCCTTCGAGGAGCAGGACCATCAGCGCATCGGCCTGGACGCTCTCGGGCGCCGCTTTCAGCAAGCGAGCCTGCATGGACCCTCCATCTACTCTGGGACGGCGGTCCCACCCGCCCGCTTGCGCGCCTGCCGCTCCTGGAAACGCTGCCGCATGTGCTCCAGGTCAGCCTCGGTCCACCGGTTCCGCCCCAGTTCGTCCTGGCGGCTGGCTTCGCCGATGCCTAAGCGGATCCATGTGGCGATGGTTGCCGGTGAGACGTGCAGCTTCTCGGCAGCCTCGGTGATCGAGTACAGGCGCTCCGGCATGGCCCGGATATATTAGGCCAATGGAATCCCTGCGAGCCCCGGTGCGCTGCCCGCGCTGCAACGGACAGCCGCCGTGGAAAGAAGTCCGCGACCCCACTCGAGGGGTCGAGACCCTGGGCAAGCTAGGAACCCATCCCCTGGTGGGATGGCGCTGCAACCTCTGCGGCTACTTCCTGGCTGTCTCGCAATACGAGAGTTAAGCGTCCGGACCTAACGAATAGTCCGGGCGATCTCCGGGTCCAGACCCGGATACTTGGCCAGTTCGGCCACCCGCTCCTGTTTGAGGCGTTGCACGAAGGCCCGGTACTCCTCCGCCCGCCCGGTCCGCTCGTACAGGCGCCGCGGCTGGAGGAGCTCGATGTCGTCGATCCCGGGCACGCCCTCCGCCACGTCGTAGCCGAAATCCGGGTCACGCGTCCAGCTGATGGTGCCCTCGGCCACCGCCTTCACGATGGCCCCGGAGTCTTCAATGGTGACTTTCTTACCGCTCGCCTCGGCCTCGGCGCCCCCAACCCGCCCGGTGTTCATCAGGTAGACCTCGAAGGGCCGCGCCGCCCGCAACTCCAGGAACCGGTTTCCCTGCTGCTCGTGGCGCAGCGGAAAGAACGGGTTGGTGCCCGGCACCCGCAAGGCCTTCCCCATCTCATCCTTGCCGCCGGCTGAGGTCCCCTGGGTTTCGCCAAGCATGAAATAGGCGGCCGCCTGCTCGGCGCTGAGCCTGGCTACGGCGGGGATGATGTTCTCGTTGCGGTTCAGGATCAGCAACACGTCGACCGGGCCGATGTTCCGTGCATCTTCAAACCAGCCCAGGTCGTCCAGCTCGAAGACGGCGCGCCCGTTCTGCGTGTAGCTGGCATCGAAGAAGTCAACCGGCCCGCCGTCCACTTTCTGGGACACATTCTCCAGGAGTGCATGCGGTTTGGTGACCGCTCGATAGATGCTGGGCTCGTGCTTCGGGTCCAGCCCGAAAGTCTTGGCGAAGCAGCCGTTCTCGCTGGCGTAGATTTTGCCGCCGGGCATGAGTGCCACGAAGTCATCCTGGACCGGCTTGGAGTCGTTCTGCGTGGTGAAGGTGGTGGTCGTCTTGCCCGTGCCGGACAGCCCCACGATCAAGAAGACGCGCTGGCCGCGAGGGGTAGGCACGACCTTGCAGCCCGCGTGGAGGGCCAGCCCCCCCAGGTCGTAGACCTTCTTGTTCCACATCCGGAGGCCGCCCTTCTTGGATTCACCGAAGTAGTCGGAGTTCAAGACCCGGGTAATCCCCGCCTCCAGGTCGACGAAGATGGCCCGGTCATTGGGATAGCCGGGGGCCGGCAAATTCGGGGTGTAGATGATCGTGATCTCCGCCTCCGGGGCGCCGCTCTCACGGGGGTAGTACAGCATGCGCTGCATGCCGGCGACGTTGGCGTTGCGTGCCTCGATGATCAGCCTGGCGGGCGTGGTGAACCCGGGGGCGTTGCCGATGAGGCCGTCCACCAGCACCATCTCCTGGTCGTGGATATAAGCATCCTGGATGCGCGCCCATTTCTCCCCTTCCGCCCGGCTCACGGCTTGCATCGCGTGCTCCTGGGGCCGGTCGGTCACCGCGTAGGTGCTGCGCGTGCTCCGTGAATCGACCCGGGTGTGCACGTTGTAGTTGTCGAAGATGGTGCGGCGGGCGTTGGGCATCCGGGCGGTCAGCTCGCGCAGGGTGCCCGCCGACGGGTTCTCGATGAGGCGGCGGGCCTCGGGCACGGTGCCCTTCCGGATCTCAATCGTCATGGATCAAGAATACAGAGGAGCCCTTAACGGGCCATCACGCCGAGCAGCTCCTTGACGCTGTCCGCCGAACGCCGAAGGGCTGCTTGTTCGTCTGGGGTCAGCTCGAGCTGGACAACCTCTTCCGCCCCGCGCGTGCCCAGCTTGACCGGCACGCCCACGAACAGGCCCTCGATCCCGTACTCACCCTGCAGGTGGACCGCGCACGGCAGGATCCGCTTGCGGTCGAGCAGGATGGCATCGATCATCTGGGCCACGGCCGCCGACGGCGCGTAGAAGGCACTGCCGGTCTTCAGCAGGTTGACGATCTCGGCTCCGCCATCGCGCGTCCGCTTGACGATGGCGTCGACGCGATCGGGAGGCAGCAGTTTGCTGATCGGGACGCCGGCCACCGTGCACATCCGGGCCAGCGGCACCATGGTGTCGCCGTGGCCGCCCAGCACGTACGCCTGCACGTCACCAACCGCGACGTGCAGCTCCTGGGCAATGAAGGTCCGAAACCGCGCCGTATCCAGCACCCCGGCCATGCCGATGACGCGCTCGCGCGGGAACCGGCTGACGGAGAACGCGAGCTGGGCCATGGCATCGAGTGGGTTGCTGACCACGATCAGGATGGCCTGCGGCGACCGGCGCACCAGCTCCTCGGTGACACCACGTACGATTTTCATGTTGGTCAGGACCAGGTCGTCCCGGGTCATGCCCGGCTTGCGCGGCACCCCCGAGGTGATGACGCAGACGTCGGATGCGCCCGTCTCTTCGTACCCGTTGGTGCCCACCACCCTGGAGTC
>DASQAY010000138.1:0-3782 GCA_035635515.1 Candidatus Eiseniibacteriota bacterium
CAGGCAGGATGGAGAGGCTCAGCGGCAGGATGAGCGCCGCGCCAATGCCCATCAACGCCCGCATCACGATCAGGGCGGTGGCGGTCGTCACCTGGCTGGCCACCACCGAGGCAATGCCGAACAGGACCAGCCCGACGATCAGCATGCGGCGGCGGCCGTAGCGATCGCCCAGGACGCCACCGACCAGCAATAACCCTCCCAGCGCCAGGGTGTAAGCCGTCGAGATCCACTGCAGCTCGGTGGTGGTCGCGCCCAGCTTCGAGGAGAGGGTGGGCAGGGCCGTGATCAGCACCGTGGTGTCGAGGCCGATCACCAGGCCGCTGACCACGATGGCCCCCAGCGCCCACCAGCGGCCGGCCCCCAGGCCTCGGGTCTCGCCACCGCTGTTCTTCGTGGTTGTCCGATTCATGGCATTCGCTCCTTCAGCACTGGCTCGTTATTTCCGGGTTCGCCTGCGTGCGGGCGGCGAGCCGAGTGGCCCGCCGCCCGCGGGTTTGGCTTTGGGGCCAGCGATGCCATGCAGGAGGACCTTGACCA
This sequence comes from Candidatus Eiseniibacteriota bacterium, assembly GCA_035635515.1. GTDB lineage: Bacteria > Chloroflexota > Dormibacteria > CF-121 > CF-121 > CF-121. The sequence goes on from DASQAY010000138.1 coordinate 538, forward strand.
GCTGCTCGCGGACCTGGGCATCGGGATCGCCCCGACCAAAACCGACCGCTTTGTAAAACGCGGCCAGCCGGTCGGCCATCAGCGGATACATGAGGGCGAAGACAAACCCCATCATCAGGGCGAGCATGGCATCGGCCTGATCGCTCAGCTGACCGCTGGCGCGGCCACGCTCGAGGAGCGGCATCAGACGGGGGATGAGCTGAAACCCCGGGTCGCGGCTGGTCAGCTCGTACCGTAGGCGACGCTTGCGTTCCAGGGTCTCCCCCACGAACAGCCGGCTGTAGTTGGGAAGCTGACGCACCAGGTCGAAGTAGCGCCGGACCCCATCGGCGAAGCCCTCGAGCGGCTCCGCTTCCAGCCGGTCGATGATCGGCCCCAGCCGCCGAATCATCTCCTCATCGAGGCGGAGGTAGGTCGCCTCATACAACCCTTCCTTGCTGCCGAAGTAGTGGTAGACCATGCGCTGGTTGGCACGAGCCTTGTGGGCGATGCGGGCCACCCGCGCCCCGGCGTATCCGTGGGCGGCGAACTCGGTGGCCGCCGCCTCCAGGAGGTGGCTCCTGGTGCGCTCGGGGTCCCGGCTCGCCATCCGCCAAGTATGTAACTAGTTACTTCATAAGTCAAGACGATTGCCAACGGGCTAGTCCCGCCAAGGCGGGGCGCCCAACAAGGCGATTCCCCGCGCCCCCCACCCTCAGTCCACGCGAGCAGCGCAGGGAGTCGTCCTGATCGTTTTGCCTTGCCCAATCAGGGAAACGCGGCCTATGATCCCCGCACCAACTCACCAACCGTGGGGGTGCAGAAATGACGAACGCTGTCACTCGCAGTGCTATCGCCGGGCTCGCCGCGCTGGTGGTCTTTCCCTTCGCTTCGGTCTCCGCATCCGCCCAGGCCTCGCGTGAGCCGTCCTTTCGGGTCGTCACGGCCGCGCCGGTCGGCGACGTTACGGTCCGCGAGCTACCCACGCTCAAGACGGATTCGCATCGCGCGGGCGTCCGTCCCTTCCGCCACACCGGGAACCTGACCCGCTCCGATCACGGCGCTTCCGTCCCGGTCGCCGTGCCGGCCGAGAGCGCGACGGTCGCCACCGCCAGCACCGCCACGGAGCAGGTCGTCACCGGGTTCACGGGGGTGACCCTGAGCCAGCAAGTCGGCGCGTTGGGCAACGACCAGGCGGTGGCGCCCCCCGATCCACAGATTGCCGCCGGGCCAGCCTCGCTGCTGGAGATGGTCAATAGCAGCGGGACCGTCTGGACCAAATCGGGCACCCTCGTTAAAATCTTCGACCTCAACCTCTTCTTCAAGCTGCCGTCTGGCTACACGTTTTCCGACCCGCGAGTGCTGTACGACGCCATCAGTGGGCGCTGGTTCGCCAACGGTGTGGCGTTCACCCAGGCCCTCGGCAGCCAGCTGGTATTGGGCGTATCGGATAGCGACGACCCCGCGGGCACCTGGCACATCTACTCCGCGGACAACTCCTCCAACGTGCTCCACGACCAGCCCAAGATCGGGGTGAGCACCGACAAGGTGGCCATCTCCTTCAATGACTTCCTGAGCGGAGCACTCTTCCTGGGGCAATCCACCTGGGTGTTCGCCAAGGCGGCGATGCTGGCCGGCGCCAGCAGCATCCCCGGCGGAGCGATCGGTCCTGATTCGACCCGGGCCAGCATCGTGCCCGCCATTGAACTGGCCGCCACCAGCACGGAGTACATGACCTACAACAACAGCGACTGCGGCTATTCCGGCTGCAACCGAGGTTATCCCGCCATCGGGGTCGTCTCCATCACCGGCGATCCGGCCACCGGCACGCTGGCCTGGAATGAGTCGGACCCGGCAATCGCCGCCACCTCCGGGCCACCGAAGGCCGACCAGCCGGGCCTGCCCGCCTCGATCGACACCAACGACGACCGCTTCCTGACCACGGTCTGGCAGAACGGCAACCTGTGGACCGTGGGCAACGACGCCTGCACCCCGCCCGGCGACCTGGTGGTGCGGCCTTGCCCGCGCCTGATCCAGGTATCGACCGGCAGCATGACCGTCAACCAGAACTTCGACCTGGGCCGGACGGGGACCAGCCTCTTCTTCCCGGCCGTGCACCTGGACGTCACCGGCAACATGTACCTCGTTTACAACGTCTCCTCGCTCTCGGATTACGTCGGCGTCCGCATCACCGGGCAGGTGGCGGGCTCAGCGCCGCAGGTGGTCGCCACCCCGCAGACCATCAGACCGGGGGACGGCCTGTACACCTGCTTCTCCCGCTGGGGCGACTACTCTGGTGCCGCCCTCGACCCATCCAGCCCATCGGATGTCTGGATGGCCGGCGAGTACGCGGGCGCCAGCACCACCAACTGCGAATGGGCGACCTTTGTGGCGCGCTTGACCTTCGGGGCCTCCGCGCCGCCGCCTGGCCCGGCGGTCAGTTCCATCAGCCCCACCTCCGGTCCGGCGGCCGGTGGAACCACCGTCACCATCCAGGGCAGCGGGCTGTCGGTCAGCGGGGCCGCGACGCTCGTGAACTTTGGCGCCAACCACGTGAACGCCACCTGCAGCAATGCCGCCGTTTGCACGGCGGTTTCCCCGCCGGGCGTGGGCGGGTCGGTCAGCGTCACGGCCACGGTGGGCGGCGCCACCTCGAACGCCGTCTCGTTCACCTACGTCCCAGCGCTTAGCACCATCAATCCCACGGCGGGGCCGCATTCCGGCGGGACCTCGGTCACGATCACAGGGACTGGGTTCTCGACCGGTGCCGGTGCCACGACCTTCGCGTTTGGCACGAATGCGGCCACCGGGGTTAGCTGCAGCAGCACCACGACCTGCACGGTCGTCACCCCATCCGGGCCGCGCTCCACGACCGTCTCCGTCACCGTCCAGGTGAACGGGGTGGCCGGGGCCAATTCGCTCTCGTTCTTCTACCGGCGCAGGTAGGGCAAGCCCCCCAACGCGATAGCCGGCGTCCAGGAGACGCCGGCTATTTCTTTTTTGGCGGCAGTCCTCGCGACCACGCCAGGGACCGAGTAACCCAGCCCCGGACCTCGGCCGGCTTCTTCTGCCAGCTGCCAGGCACGCACGCGTAGCCTTTCATCGCCCGGCCCGGCATGGGCTCGAAGTCGGTGCCGCCCTGCTTCTTGAGCTGGTCGCGCTGGTCGTCCGGAAGACGGACAAAGAGAGCTTCGCCGAACAGGCCGGCGAACATGTTGCCGTTGACGAACGCGGCGAGGTTGCCAAACATCGGGCGGAGCGAGACC
>DASQAY010000139.1:0-8923 GCA_035635515.1 Candidatus Eiseniibacteriota bacterium
GGGTGCACGCCTCCGGGCACGCCAACTCGGAGGAGCTGAAGCTGATGCTGAACCTGGTGAAGCCGAAGTTCTTCCTGCCGGTCCACGGTGAGTTCCGACACCTGGCGCACCACGCCGAAATTGCGCATGACGTGGGCATCCCCAAAGAGCGAGTGGTGGTAGTCGATGACGGCAACGTGGTGGAACTGGACGGCGCGCCGCACCTGCGCAACAAGGTGCCGGCTGGCTATGTCTTCGTCGACGGCCTGGGCGTGGGTGACGTGGGCTCGGTAGTCTTGCGCGACCGTCGGGTGCTGTCCCAGGACGGCATCTTCATCGTGATCGTGACCGTCAACAAGGACACCGGTCAGCTGGTGGGCGACCCCGACCTGATTTCCCGCGGCTTTGTGCATCAGCAGACCTCCGATACGCTGCTGGATGCGGCCCGCGACCAGGTGACGAAGACCATTAAGAAGCTGGCTGGGGAGGGCCCACCCGAATGGCAAGTAGTGAAGAGTGCCGTGCGCGACGCCATGAGCCGCTACCTCTACGAGCAAACGCGGCGGCGCCCCATGATCATCCCGATCGTGGTCGAGATCTAGGGGCTCGACTGCGGCAACCGTTTCGGATGGGACAACCTCGGTTCCGCTGGTAAAATGCTGCGTAACGTCGTAGCCTCCGTCTCAGTTCACGTCCTGAAGTGATCCAACTATGAAAACCCGACGCAAGCGCGTCACCCGGCGTGCCCGGCGCCCGGCTAGCCGAACGCGGTTCAAGATCCGGCGCATCCGTGTTCCGTCGCTCAGGGTACCCGCCCGTCAGCAACGCGAACTGGCCGGGCTGGCCGGCCTCCTGCTGGCGGCGCTGATCGCCCTGGCCGTCTACCTGCCGAGCGGCGGCGGCTCGGCGATGCAGGCGCTCCGACAAGGCCTCGATGGGCTGTTCGGGGTGGGCGTCATCGTCGTCATCCTGGCCGCCCTGGCGTTCGGCCTGGAGCTGCTGGCGCCCTGGATCGAGAGCTTCACCCTGGGCCGTGGCCTGGGGATCGTCCTGTTGCTGGGCGGCGTGCTCGGCCTGCTGCACCTGGCCAGTGCCGGTAGTGGTGGGGCGGTTGGCCGGGCGGAGACCGAGGCCCTGCGCGGCTTCCTGGGCACGGCCGGCAGCCTGCTGGTGCTGACCGCCCTAGTGTTGGGCGCCCTGGTGCTGGCCTTTGATCTGTCCCTCCGCCATCTGGCCTGGCTGGTCCGCGAGCGGTACGAGGACGCGCAGCAGGAGCGGCGCACGGTCCTGGCCGAACGCGCGGTGCGCGGCCGACCTGTGGTCCGGATCGCGGGCCCGGTGGCCCAGTCGCCGCGGGAGGTCGAGGAGCCGATGCTGGTTCCCATCCAGGGGGTGGCCGCAGCCGATCCCGAGCTGCCGGCTCGGGTGGCGGCCCGGCCGACCATCGTTCGCCCCGAACCCGATGCGGAACCGAACAAAGCTGCGGCGCAGATCGCGCAGGAACACCAGACAGCCATGCTGCTCGTGGCGGATGAGGACGATGAGCCGCCCCGCGAGTGGCGGAAGCCCGAGCTGTCCTTGCTGGACACGGTGACGGTGCGCAAGGAACGGCTGCAGGACGAGATCGTGGCCAACATCAAGACCATCGAGCAGACGCTGCTCAGCTTTGACGTCGAAGCCAAGGTAATTGGGGTGAACTCTGGCCCGGCCGTGACCCAGTACGAGCTCCAGCCGGCTAAAGGGGTGGCGGTGCGCAAGATCACCGCCCTGCAGAACGACCTGTCGCTGGCCCTCTCGGCCACGGTTCGCATCCAGGCGCCGATTCCGGGGAGGCCCGCGGTCGGCGTGGAGGTCCCCAACAAGGCGACCAGCCTGGTCACCCTGCGCGAGATCATTCAGACACCGACGTTCCAGGACGACAAGACCCTGCTCTCACTGGCCATCGGCACCGACGTGAGCGGCAACACGGTGGTGGGCGACCTGACCCGGATGCCGCACCTGCTGATTGCGGGGGCCACCGGCTCGGGCAAGAGCGTCTGCATCAATGCGCTGCTGGCGGGGCTGATGTTCCAGGCGACGCCCGATGAGATGAAGCTGATCCTGATCGACCCCAAGCGGGTGGAGTTCTCCCTCTATCAGGATCTGCCCTACCTGATGGTGCCGGTGGTCACCGAGTCCGACCAGGCTGTCGCCTCGCTGCGCTGGGCCGTGATGGAGATGGACAACCGCTACAAGCTGTTTGCCAGCCACACGGTCCGCAACATCGGCGACTTCAATGAGCGGGCCGCCGAGATGGGCCTCCGGCCGCTGCCCTACATCGTGGTCGTCATCGACGAGCTGGCCGACCTGATGATGGTGGCGGCGGGCGAGATCGAGGAGCTGATCTGCCGGATTGCCCAGCTGGCGCGGGCGGTGGGGATCCACCTGCTGGTCGCCACCCAGCGCCCGTCGGCGGACATCATCACCGGCCTGATCAAGGCCAACATCCCGTCCCGCATCGCCTTCGCCGTCAGCTCCAGCATCGACTCCCGGGTCATCCTGGACGAGACCGGCGCCGAAAAGTTGCTGGGCCGGGGCGACATGCTCTACCTGCCGGTGGAAGCCAGCAAGGCGACTCGCCTGCAAGGCGTGTTCGTCTCCGAGCGGGAGATCAAGGGCATCGTCGACTTCTGGCGGGCTCAGGGGAAGCCCCAGTACCAGGAGGAGATCTTCAACGTGGAAGCCACCGTGTCCTGGGCCAAAGAGGGGACCAAGCGCGATCCCCTGTTCGGCAAGGGCGCCCGAGTGGTGGCCACCGAGGGCCGCGCCTCCGTGTCGCTCCTCCAGCGCAAGCTCAACGTGGGGTACACGCGGGCCGCTCGGATCGTCGACCAGCTGGCCGAGCAGCGGGTGGTCGGTCCCTACGAAGGCAGCAAGTCGCGCGTGGTCCTCATGAACCTGCTCGAGGTCGACGACCTCGTGCGCGATCTCGAAGATTCGTGACACGCAGCTGTCACGGATGGGCGGTACCATGGTCGGCGTGTTGACTGAGAGCCAGGCATCATGACGCAGGAATATTCCTTTGACGTGGTGTCCCAGTACGACCGGCAGGAGCTGGTGAACGCCGTGAACCAGGCCCAGCGGGAGGTCACCACCCGCTACGACTTCAAGGACGCCGGCGCCTCCATCGCCCTGGGAGACAGCGAGCTGGTGCTGGACGGGCCATCGGAGATGAAGCTCAAAGCCATGGTCGATGTCCTGCAGAGCAAGCTGGTCCGGCGCAACCTGTCGCTCAAGATCCTGAAGATGGGTCCGGTCGAGCCGGCGGCCAAGGGGACGGTCCGGCAGCGGATCGAGCTCCAGGCAGGCATCACGGATGAGCTGGCCCGCACCCTCGTCAAACAGATCAAGGCGGTCAGTCCCAAGGTCCAGCCTCGGATCCAGGGGGACGCCATACGCGTCTCCAGCCGGGAGAAGGACCTGCTGCAGAAGGTCATCCAGTCCTTGCGCGAGACCGACGCCCCGGTGCCGCTGCAGTTCATCAACTACCGGTGAGTGGTGCCGCCAGATCCCGAGATCTTCGCCCGAGCCGAGCAGGTGGGGGAGAGGCTCCGGCAGCGGGGGTGGTCGGTGGCAGTGGCCGAATCCTGTACCGGCGGCCTGTTGGGGGCGGCGCTGACCGACGTGCCGGGCAGCTCGCGCTACTTCCTGGGCGGGGTGATCGCCTACGCCGACCGGGTGAAGGTCGAGCAGCTGGCGGTGCCGCCGAGCGGGCTGCGCACCCACGGCGCCGTGAGTGCGGAGACGGCGGCCGCCATGGCCAGCGGCGTCCGCCAGCTCCTGCGGGCCGACATCGGGGTGTCGATTACCGGAGTGGCCGGGCCCGGCGCGGAGGAGGGGAAACCGGCCGGCCTGACCTTCATCGGGGTGGCCGCCCCGCAGCCCACCACGCTGCGCTACCACTGGACCGGCGACCGGTGGGCCAACCGCCGGCAGTCGGTGCTCGCTGCCCTGGATCTCCTGGCCAGGGCCCTGGAAGAGAAGCCTTGACACTAATACAAATTTGTGGAATAGTGACGGGAGCCAGGCCCCGCCGCTGGACCGAAGGGGAAAAGAATGTCGGATAAAGAACGCGCGCTGATCGCCGCCCTGACGCAGATTGAACGGTCCTACGGAAAGGGGTCCATCATGCGGCTGGGTGAGGCCGCCGCCCAACGCAACGTGGACATCATCCCAACCGGATCGCTGACTCTGGACATGGCGCTGGGGGTGGGCGGCATTCCGCGCGGGCGGGTGGTGGAGATCTATGGCCCGGAGTCGTCCGGCAAGACCACCCTGGCGCTGCATGTCATCGCGGAAGCCCAAAAGAAGGGCGGCGTGGCGGCCTTCATCGATGCCGAGCACGCCCTGGACCCCGTGTACGCCGGGCGGATCGGGGTCAAGACCGAAGATCTCCTGATCTCCCAACCGGACACCGGCGAGCAGGCGCTGGAGATTGTCGACGTCCTGGTCCGCTCGGGCGCCGTGGACGTCATCGTGATCGATTCGGTGGCCGCGCTGGTGCCCAAGGCCGAGATCGAAGGGGAAATGGGGGACAGCCACGTCGCGCTGCAGGCCCGGCTGATGTCGCAGGCGCTGCGCAAGCTGACGGCCGGCATCTCCAAGTCGAACACCTCGGTGATCTTCATCAACCAGCTGCGGGAGAAGGTGGGCATCATGTTCGGCAACCCCGAGGTGACGACCGGGGGTCGGGCGCTGAAGTTCTATGCCTCCATCCGGCTGGACATCCGGCGCATCGATTCCATCAAGAGTGGGCTGGACGTGACCGGCAGCCGGGTCAAGGTCAAGGTGGTGAAGAACAAGGTCGCGCCGCCATTCAAGGCCGCCGAGTTCGACATTCTCTACAACGAGGGGATCTCCTACTGGGGCAGCGTGCTCGACGCGGCCGTCGACGGCGCCCTGGTCGAGAAGAGTGGCTCCTGGTTCTCGAGCAACGGCCAGCGACTGGGGCAGGGCCGCGAGCAGACGGTCGCCTTCCTCAAGGCCAATCCGGCGGTGGGTGAGGAGCTGATCCAGAAGCTCCGGGAGCGGGCGGAGAAGGCCGCCCTGGCGCCAGCGTTGGCCTAAAGCGCAGCATTAACCGATCACCTCAATGAGGCAGCGCCGGGCGCGGCCGCCGGTCGATCCCACGGATGAGGGGGCGGCCTGGACGGCCGCCGTGACGCGCTTGGGGCGCCAGCCGCTGCCCCGCGCTCTGCTCGGACAGCGGTTGCAGCAACTGGGGTACGCCGCCGAGACGGTGGAGGCGGTGCTGAATCGCGCGGCCCGGCTGGGGTACCTCGATGACCAGGCTTACGCCGAAGCCCTGGCCCGCCGTCGCAGCCGGACGCGCGGCCAGTCGCTGATCGCGCGGGAGCTGCGGTCGAAGGGGATCCCCGAGGCCGACCTCAGCCGGGCCATGGCCCAGCTCGATCCGGGCGATGAGGAAGAGCGGGCGCTAGCGCTGGCCCAAAGCAGTCTGCGACAGCGGCCGCCGGCGACCAGCGATGACCTGCGGCGCCGGGTGGGGGCGGTGCTCGGCCGGCGAGGCTTTCGCACCTCGACCATCGTCCGGGTGGCCACCCGCCTGCGTGCCGAGTGGGAACTCGTCGATCGGCAGAGCGGACCCGACCATAGACCAGACGATTGAGCGATTGGACGCTGCGTCCTCCCCGAGCCCCCCGGTTTGACACTCCCTGTTACGTCGACTAGACTGGTCAAGATTTGTCGCGTTTGAACGACTAGTCCCCGCCGCGTCGTCACGCGGCGTGTGAACTTTCACAAGTCCATAGAAAGAGGTGTACCCATGTCCTATTTATGGCTCCTGCCCGGAGCCGTGGTCGGGATCGTGGTGGGCGCCCTCCTGGCCTATGTGTGGGTCTCCGGCCGGCATCGGCGAGACGAGACGGCCTCCATGGCCCAGCGCGAGAAGCTGCTGGCCGACGCCGAGACCCTCCGGAAGGAAACCGTCCTCGAGGCCAAAGAGGAAGCCCATCGTATCCGGACCGCTCTGGAGCAAGAAGTCCGCGACGGCCGTGCCGAACTCCAGCGTTCGGAGCGGCGGCTTCAGCAGAAGGAAGAATCCGTCGATCGCAAGCTGGAGGAGCTCGAGCGACGCGACCAGGGCCTGGTGGCCCGGGAGCAGGAACTCGAGAAAGTCGAGGAGAACCTGAACGCCGCCATCGCGGCCCAGTTGAAGGAGTTGGAGCGCGTGTCGGGTCTGACCCGGGACGAAGCCCGCGTGCAGATTCTGGACGGGGTCGAGAAGGAGCTTACCCAGGAGGTCGCTCGGAAGATCCGCGACAACGAACAGGTGATCAAGGAGGAGAGCGACCGGCGGGCCCGGGACATCCTGGTCACCGCCATGCAGCGGATCGCGGCCGAGCAAACGGCCGAGACCTCGGTCTCGGTGGTGCCCATCCCCAGCGACGAAATGAAGGGCCGCATCATCGGTCGAGAGGGCCGCAACATCCGGGCCCTGGAACACGCGACCGGGGTCGACCTGATCATCGATGACACGCCGGAAGCCGTCATCCTCAGCGGGTTTGATCCGGTGCGACGGGAGATTGCGCGCGTAGCCCTCAACCACCTGCTCATGGACGGCCGGATCCATCCGGCCCGGATTGAGGAAATGGTGACCAAGGCCCGGACGGACGTCCAGGCTCGCATCCGCGAGGAGGGCGAGCAGGCGATGTTCGAGACGGGCGTCACCGGACTCCACCCCGAATTGGTCAAGCTGCTGGGCAGCCTGGCCTTCCGCACCAGCTACGGCCAGAACGTGCTCACCCACAGCAAGGAGGTCTCCTTCCTCTGCGGGATGGTGGCCGCCGAGATCGGCGCCGACGTGGCGCTCAGCAAGGAGGCGGGCCTGCTGCACGACATTGGCAAGGCGGTCGATCACGAAGTCGAGGGGTCCCACGCCATGATCGGCGGGGAGCTCCTCCTCCGGTTGGGGAAGCCGGAGAAACTGGTGCACGCGGTCAAGGCCCATCACTACGACATCGAGCCGAACTCCGTGGAGGCTATCCTGACGGTGGCCTGTGACGCGGTGTCGGCCTCCCGACCCGGCGCTCGGCGTGAAACCCTGACCACTTACATCAAACGGCTGGAGAAGCTGGAGGCCATCGCCAACTCCTTCGAAGGGGTGGAGAAGTCATTCGCCATCCAGGCCGGCCGGGAGATCCGGATCATCGTCAAGCCCGAGCAAATCGACGACGCGACCTCGCAGATCATCGCCCGCGATATCGCCAAGCGCATCGAGGACGAACTCAGTTACCCGGGGCAGATCAAGGTCACGGTCATTCGTGAGACCCGGGTCATCGAATACGCCAAATAGGAAATCCCAGACCAAAAGGCGGTCCCGACGGACCGCCTTTTCTTATTGCCGGCGCCGGTGCCCGGATCCCGCGCCCCGTGAGTCCGTCGAGTCTGATTCCTCCGGCGCCGCCGGGGGGCGCCCAGCACGCAGGGCAGGCCGTTGACCAGCCGGTCGGCGTCTGGCAGGGAGCGGGGGTCGTAGGGGTACGGGCAGCCTCTAAGGCGGAGGCCTCGGGGCCCGATTCGGCTAGTGGGGCGGGGTGGTGGGGGGCGCCGGCGGCGCCTGGCCATTAGGCTGTTGGCGAGGGGAGGCGATCGCCATCACCAGGGCCACGATCCATCCCACTACGGTCCAGCCCAACAGCAGGTCGACCAGCCCTACCCAGACTGTCATGGTGGAGCGGCGGAGGCCGGCGATGATCGTGGGCAGCAAGTAGACGACGATCAGCGCGGTCACGTTGACGAAGCCGGGGCGGTAGGGCGCGTGCACCACGCCCGCCCGGAGGAGGTCTGATGCGAGGACCATTGCCACTGTGACGCGGACCGACTCGGCGCCTTGCATCCTGGCTGCTACGATGCCCGGGTGATCGTGACCGTGCTCGCCATCGGCGACATCATCGGCCGGCCCGGCCGGGATGCGGTGGCCCGGGTGCTGCCCCAGCTGCGCCGCGAGTACGGCATTGACCTGGTGATCGCCAACGGCGAAAATGCCGCCGGCGGGTTCGGGCTGACCCCCAAGATCGCGGACGACCTGTTCACCCTGGGCATCAATGTCCTGACCAGCGGCAACCACATCTGGGATCAGCGCGAGATGCAGGATGGGTTCGACGGCGACCGCCCCATCCTGCGGCCCCAGAACTATCCCAGCGGTGCCCCAGGGCGCGGCTGGCTCTGCCACGACCTGGGGGAGAAGGGGATGGTGCTGGTGGGCAACGTCCAGGGCCGGCTCTTCATGCCACCCAACGACTCCCCGTTCACGGCCGTGGACGAGATCATCCGGGGCGGCGAGCCGGCTCGGGTGCGGATCGTGGATGTGCACGCCGAGGCCACCTCCGAGAAGGTGGCGCTGGGCTGGCACCTGGACGGCCGGGCCAGCTTCGTGTTCGGCACCCACACCCACGTCCCCACTGCCGACGCCCGCATCCTGCCCCAGGGCACCGCCTATGTGTCGGACCTGGGAATGGTCGGTCCCCGGGACTCCATTATCGGCATGGATCGGGGGATCAGCCTGCAGCGCTTCTTGACGGGCCTGCCAATCCGGTTTAAGGTGGCGGAGGGCCCCGTAACCTTCAATTCCGTCCTGGCTACAATAGATGGACACTCTGGACACGCCACAGCAATCGAACGGATCGACCGGGACGTCCTCGCTGCCCAGTAGCGCGGCTGCTGCGCCGCCCCGACCCCCTCGCCCAGCGATCGAGATCCTCAAGGTGTCCGCCACCTCCAAACCGGTCGCGGTGGCGGGCGCCATTGCCGGCGTCGTCCGCACCCAGCACCGGGTCGAAGTCCAGGCCATCGGCGCCGGCGCCATCAACCAGGCGGTCAAGGCAATCGCCATCTCCCGCGGCTACGTGGCCGCCGGCGGGCTCGACCTGGTCTGTATCCCTTC
>DASQAY010000140.1:0-1998 GCA_035635515.1 Candidatus Eiseniibacteriota bacterium
GTTGCTTGGATCGGTCCCGGGGGTCGGTGACCGTCATCTTCGACGCACGATCCGCCCCACCACTCTCATATTGCATCGCCGGACCGCTGGCGGTGCCTGCGCCGCCGTGGGGAAGGTTGGCGAGGCCGATCGTGGTCACCACAACCAGCAGGCAGGCGGCCGCCAGGGCGCCGCCGGCCCAGGCCCAGCCGGGGGCCCCGGTCCGCTGCTGACGCTGCGGCGGAATGGTGAATACCCGCGGGGGCGCCTCGGTCGGCAGCGCCTGGACAGCCCAGACCGTCTGGCGCAAGGCGGCCAGCCGGCGGCGGCAGGTCTCGCAGGTCTCCAGGTGTGCCTCGAGCTCCTGCCGGGCGGTCCCGGTCAGCTCCTGGTCAAGATAGGCAGAAAGTTCCTCGAGCTGAGGCTCAGCGGCCATGCTGATCCTCCTGATCCTGTGGCCGGGCGAACAGCTCGGGGAACATCAAGAGTCGTTCCTGGACGTGGCCTCGGGCTCGGGCAATCCGCGACTTCACGGTGCCCAGGGGCGCCCGAATCACGGCGGCGATTTCCTCGTAGGCCAGGCCGTTGACCTAGCGCAAGATCAAAGCAGTTCGTAGATCGGGGTCGAGCCCGTTGATGCTGTCCCGGACGATCCGGTCCCGCTCAACCGCCTCGGCGCGTTCGGCCGGGTCCGGAACCGGCAGGCCGAGCGAGACGACGTGCGTTTCCTGGCCTTCTTCGGGCATGGCCGCGATCCGTTTCCGGCGGCGAAAGTGGTCATAGCAGAGGTTCACCGCGATCTGAAAGAGCCAGGCCTTGAAGGGGCTGCCCTTCAGGGTGCGCAGCTTTTCCCAGGCGCGCAGAAACGCCTCCTGGGCGATGTCCGCGGCATCGTCCCTTGACCCCACCATTCGAAGGGCCAGGTTGTACAGCGGGACCTGATAGTGCATGACCAATTCGGTAAATGCCTCTCTGTCGCCCTCCCGGGCGCGCGCCACCAGGGCCGCGTCGTCCGTAATAGGGCTATTCGCCATTTAAGACGTAACGATTCCTCATAAGTTCCCGTGCGAGACGGGACGGCGCATCGGGGCACCGGTATACTCTCACCGATTCGGGCCGGAGTGTCGGAATGGTAGACGAGGGCGCCTCAAAAGCGCCTGGGCGTAAGTCCGTGGGGGTTCGAATCCCCCCTCCGGCAGGTTTACTGTCTTCTATGCCGTAGGCACCGACGCCTGAGCGACCCCTGCCAGGAGTTTCAGGCCTTCCAGATCGTCCATGTCGAAGTACTGGAGCATGACGCGCTGGACGCCGACCGCCTCCCAGTCACGCAATTGCTCGGCGACCTCGTCCGGAACCCCGACCAGCCAGCCCCGCTCGCCAAGGGCGGCGAGCACACGGTCGGCGGGCACGTCACGGAGCGAGGGCAGGAAGGATTTGAACCAGCGGGCGCGCTCCGCCAGTGCGTCCCGGTCCGCCGCGATGCAGACACCGAGCATCGTGGAGCAAGTGATTGTCTCGGGATCGCGCCCCACGTCCCGGCAGTGCTCGACCAGCCGGCGCCGCTTGTGCTGGAAGATCTCGCGGCTGTGGGGATGGCTGTTCCACTCGTCGGCGTACTGGGCCACGATCCGCAGCAGCCGCTGCTCGCCGTCACCGCCAATGAGTAGTGGCGGTCCCGGCTGTTGGACAGGAACGGGGCCAAGGGTCGCGTCCTTGAGCGAGTAATACTCGCCCGACAGCGAAACCGGGCCGCCGGTCCAGAGGGCCTTGATGACCTGGATGCCTTCTTCCAGACGGTCCATGCGTTCTTTCATGGGCGGCAGCGTGATCCCGTAGGCGGCGTGCTCCGCCTCGTTCCAGCCAGCACCCACCCCCAGGACCAGGCGTCCGTTCGACAGCCCGTCCACCGCGGCCGCCATCCGCGCCAGCAACGCCGGATGCCGAAACGTCATGGGACTGACCAGCGGACCAAACCGGATCCGCCGGACCCGGGTTGCCAGCTCGGTCAGAGAGGTCCAG
>DASQAY010000141.1:0-13986 GCA_035635515.1 Candidatus Eiseniibacteriota bacterium
CCACCCAGATGCGACCGCCGTGCATCTCCACCAGGCGGCGGGAGATGGCCAGGCCCAGGCCGGTTCCCTGGATCTTGCCTTCCACGCTGTGGGGTCCCTGGGCAAAGCTCTCGAAGATCCGCTCCTGGTCTTCCGGCGGCACGCCCATCCCAGTGTCCTGCACACTGAAGCAGACCTCTGAGCCGCGCCGCTCCACGCTGAGCACCACCCGCCCCATGTCGGTGAACTTGATGGCGTTGCCCAGCAGGTTGAGCAGGATCTGCTTGATCTTGGCCCGATCGCCATAGACCTCATCCAGCCCCTCCGAGACCGCGATGTCGAGATCCAGACCCTTGGTCTTGGCCAGGGAGCTCACCGCATCGGTGCACTCGGAAGCCAGGACTTTGACCTCGATCTCGCCGCGGTGCAGCTGGGCCTTGCCCGCCTCCAGCTTGGACAGGTCGAGCAGGTCGTTGATCAGGGCCAGCAGGTGCCGGCCGTTGGAGGCGATGATCTCCACGTCCTGCCGCTGGTCGGGGCTGAGCACCCCGCCGTCGCCCTCCTGCAGCAACTGGGAGAAGCCGAGGATGGAATTGAGGGGGGTTCGGAGCTCATGGCTCATGTGCGCCAGGAACTCCGACTTGTGCTGGTTGGCCCGATTCAGTTCGGTGTTCACCGCCTCCAGGCGCGCCTTCTGCTCGGTCGCCAGGTGGAAGAGGTTCGATTCATGGATGGCGGTGGCCGCGTGCTGGGCGAAGACGGTGAGCAGTTCGATGGCGTTCCGGTCGAGGATCTGGCGGGTGTAGACCGCCAGGACGCCCAGCTGCTGGGCGCTGACCTGCAGGGGAAAGCCGGCAAAGCACCGGATCCCCTCCTGTTCCAGCCAGGAGCGGTTCTCGAACCGGTGGTCGCGGGCGGGATCCTCCACCAGGAGGGTGCTGCCCAGGACGGCCACCCGGCCGATCTCAGTGGTCCCCTGGGCGACCCGCGCCGGCAGCGGCATGGCGCTCCCGGTCGTGTGGCGGGTGGCCTGGCAGCGCAGCGAGCCGTCGGGCTGCTCCAGTAACCACACCTGGGCGACTTCGACCTCAAAGTGCTCCACCAGCCCGTCCACCAGGGTGTCCAGCAGGTCGGGCTCGAAGAGCCGCTGGTTCATGCGGTCGATGCAGTGGTTGAGGAGGACCAGCCGCCGGGCGCGGGTATCGGCCTCCTCGAACAAGCGGACGTTGCGAATCGCCGCCGCCAGTTGCTGGCCCAGCAGTTCGAGCGCCGCCTCTTCCCAGCGATACAGCTTGCGCACGTCTCCCCGGCGGTTGAGCTGGAGGACGCCGATGACCCGATCGTCGAGCAGCACCGGCACGCCCACCGCGATCTCCGAGACCAGGTCATCGAGCCCCGGCCGGCTGTCGCTGAGGAAGGGCTGCTCCGCCACCATCACGATCTGCCGTTCGCGGGCCACCCGGTTCACAATCCCCTGGGCCTCCACGACGGTATCCCGGAGCAAGGGCGGCTGGTTGAGCACGGCTCGAATGACGAAGGCCTTGCGGTTCTCGTCCAGCAGCGCCACCGCGCCCGATTCCATCTGCAGCAGCCGGATCCCGGTCTCCAGCACCGTCTCCAGGATGCGGATCAGGTTGACCACCCCGACCAACTCGCTCAGCACGCGGCGCAGCTGCTCGGTCTGCTCCAGCTGGCGGCGGGTGTCCTGGATCTCCTGGTTGAGGACCCGCACCGCCGCCCCCAATCCGGTGGCCCCGGCGACGGTGGGGACGGCTCGGATGAGCGTGTCGCGCAGGGACACCTCGAGTCCCAGCCCCTCCAGCTGGAAGAGGAAAAAGCCGATGGCGAAAAAGGCCCCGGTGAGGATGCCGCCCCGGATGTCGAACCGGAAAATGGCCTCGGTGGCCACGGCCGCGTACAGCAGGTAGGGCGAGCTGGTGGTGGGGCTGATGATGAAGAGCACGATGAAGGCACACACCGCCACGTGGTCGAGGATCAGGACCTGCAGCGCGTACCCATCCGGGAGCCGTCCGCTGGCGCGGCGCCGCAGGGCCCGGAAGATGATCCCGTTGTAGGCGGCCACGGCGGCATCGATGGTCACCACCAACACCCACGACCGGCTGGGCATGACCAGCAGCATCGCCAGCGGCACGGCCAGGGCCACGAACCGAAGGCGAACCAGCAGCAGATCGAGGGTGGTCACCGACTTCCCGGGGGGTCCCGGCCGGCTCAACTCGGCGGGGTGGTCTGGAGGCTGTTAATCATCTCGAGGAATCGCTCCTTGCCGAAGTCCCCCTTCTGGATGATCGACTGGATGTTGCCCTGCAACCGCTCGCGATCCTCGCTGGTGATGTTCTTGGCGGTGTAGATCAGGATCGGGATCTGGGCGGTGTCCGGATTGCCGCGCAGCGCGGACACGACTTCGAAGCCGTCGACCTCGGGCATCATCAGGTCCAGGATGATCAGGTCGGGCTTCTTCTTGAGGGCCTGTTCGATGCCCGACTTCCCGCCGTCGGCCACCAGCACCTCCATGTTGAACGGCTTGAGCATGGCCTTCAGCAACCGAACGTTCTGCGGGTCGTCGTCCACCACCAGGATGGAGGACGGCGTCTTCTTGGAGCGCTTGCCATCCGCCAGCAGGTCGTACTTGACCATCATCTGCAGCAGCTGCTGCCGGTCAATGGGCTTGGTCAGAAAGTCGCTGTGCCCGATATCGAAGCCCAGCGATTCCTTGTTGACCTTCGACGTCAGCACCACCGGGATGTCGCGCGTCTTGGACTCGCGGCGCAGGTCATAGATCAGCCCCGACCCGCCGTTGGGTGGGAGGGCGGCGTCGATCAGGATGGCCAGCGGCTGCGCCTGCACCGCCTTCTTGAGCGCCTCCTGGGAGCTGGCGGCGAACAGGACCTCATACCCGGCGTTGCTGAGGAACGGCTCGATTCGGTCCTTGACGGCGCCATCGTTGTCGGCCACCAGGATGATGGGGGCCTTGGTTCCCCCACTGGGAGCCGGGGGGATCATCGCCACCGGCTTCTCCTGGATGCCGGCCTCCTGCTTGGCAAATTCGATCAGCTCGTTGATGTGCTCGTGCAACAGCCGGCCCGCCTCGTAGATGTGCGAGATGAACTCCTGGCGCTCCTCCGGCGTGGTCTGGTTCTCCTTGGGGTTCAGCAGGATGTTGGAGAAGCCGTTGATCGCGTTCAACGGTGACTTGAGGTCATGGCTCTGGTCGTAGATGACGCGGAACTTGGCCTCGAAGTCGCGCTTGGCTTGCGCCAGCGCGGCGGCGGCTTCCTTGCCCTTGCCGGCGGCGGCCAGTTCGGTCCGGATGGCGTCCAGCTGGGCTTGCAGCGCCCGCTTCTCGCCCTCGAACTTCGTGATCAGCTGGACCTGGGTGGGCCCCTGGCTGGCGGTCTTGCGCGCCTCGTCCAGCTGGACCTTGAGGGATGCCTTCTCACTCTGCCAGGCGACCTCCAGCTCGGTGTTCTGGGACTTCAGACCCTTCTGCAGCTCCGTATGGCGGTCGCTCATGGCCGACAGCTCGCCCTGCACCCGTTCCAGGTCCACCTTGAGCTGGTTCTTTTCGGCCGTCAGCCGGTGCTCGCGCACCGTCCATTCCTCCGCCTTTTTTCCGGACTCGCCGGCCAGGTCCTGGTGCAGCGCCTTCAGCTTGTCGTAGTCCTGCTGGACGGCAGCCACTCGCGCCTGGGCCTCCTGCATCTGCTGCTTGAGCTTGCCTTTCTCCTCGGCGATGGAGCCTTCGCGGGATTGCCAGTCCCCTTCCAGGCTCCGGACCTTGGCCAGCAGCGACGCTTTTTCGTCCGCCAGCTGCTGGCGCTCTTGCTGCAGGCGGGTGGTGTCTTTCAGCTGCTTGCGCGCGTCATCGAGCTCGGTCTGCAGGAGCTTGCGGTCACTCTTGACCTGCGCATCCTTGGCCTGCGCCTCTTGCTCCAGCCGCCCCAGGTCGGCGATCAGGCGCTGGCGCTCGACCTGCCACTTGTCCCGGGCCGCCCGCAGCGGCTCGATCTCAGTGGTCAGGAGCTGCACCTGGCGGGTCAGGTCGGCCAGCTGCGCCGTCACCTTGGTGTGCCGCTGGCTGAGCCCGTCGCGCTCTTTGAGCAAGCCTTCCCGGTCCACGGCCCATTGCAGCTGGTCGGTCTGCAGGGACTCCAGGTCCTTGCCCAAGACGGCGTGCTGCTCCCGCAGCTTGCGCTGCTCGGCTTCCGCCTTCTGACTCAGCTCGATCCGTTCTTTTTCCAGCTGGCGGAGCTGCGCTCGGCGCTCGTCGTCGCGCGTCTTGGCCAGCTGGACCTCCTGCTGCACCCTGATCAGCTCGGCCTGGGTGGCGGTATAGGAGGTCTTGAGCACCTCGTTGCCCTTCTTCAGGGTTTCGTGCTCGCTGAGCATCGCCCCATGGGAGCTCTTGAGCGCCTCGTGGCCCTTCTTCAGAGTGGCATGCTCGCTCAGCATCGCCGCATTTGAGCTCTTGAGCGCCTCGTGGCCCTTCTTCAGGGTTTCGTGCTCGGCCAGCAGTGCCTGGCGGTCCATGGCCCAGCGCAGCTGGGCGCTGGTCAGCTCGTCCAGGTCTTTCTGCACCTGCGCCAGGCGCTCAGCCGCCTGGGCGAGCTCGGTCTCCCGCGTGGTCAGTTGCGACTGCACGTCCTCCTGCAGGACCTGGAGGTGGGTAATGAACTCCTGGTTTTGCTGCAGGATCTCGGCGAAGGTCTTGGGAGCCCGCGGGGTGTCGGTCATGCGGCTCGCACCCGCCCTTGCTGCAGAAAGCCATCGAGTTCGGCCTGCAGCCCGTCGAGGACGTGGCGGAACTTGGTCATCCGCTCCATGGACTGCTGCTGCTCCAGGTCCAACCGGCGGCTGAGCTCCAGGCGCTCGGTCTCCAGGCGCTGCAGCTCGACGCGGCGCTCCGTGTCGCGGGCAGCGGCCCGCTCCACGCCGGCCTCCAGCCGGTTGAACTCCGCCTTCATGTTGTCGTGGGCGACCTTGAGCTCGGTGTGTTGCTTCTTCAGGGTTTCGAGTTCTTCAGTGAGGGCCTGTCGGGCGGTTGCCCATTCCAGCTTGTCGTGACGCAGCCCGGTCAATTCCTTGGTCGCCTGTTCCAGGCGGGTGCGCGTCTGGGCCAGGTCGTCCTGCTTCGCCGCCAACTGGGCGTCGGCCGATTCCTGGAGCGCCTGCAAGTGGCTGATGAATTGCTGGTTCTGCTCCAGGATCTCCTGGAAGGAGCCGCCCTTCTGCCGTTCGCTCACGCCGACTTCAACCGTCCTTGCTGCAGATAGCGTCGGACTTCGCCGGCCAGCCGTCCCGGATCGACGGGCTTGGGGATGTACCCGTCGCATCCCGCCCCCAGGATCTTTTCCCGGTCCCCTGCCATGGCGTGGGCCGTCAGCGCCACCACTACCACCGCCGCCAGGCGAGGCGTCGCCCGGATCTTGCGGGTGATAGAGAGCCCGTCCTCCCCGGGCAGCTGGATATCCATGAGCACCACGTCGGGGACATCCAGCTCCAGCTGGGCCATGCATTCGGCTCCGCTGGTCGCTTTGGCCACGGTGAAGCCGGCCTTCTCCAGGAGGAACTGCGCCAACCGGAGGTTGACCGGATTATCCTCGACGATCAGTACCTTGCCGCCGCTCACGGCCGCTCCTCCTTCGTTGCTGAACGACCTCCAGGCCTTTGACGGCGTGCAGAACGGGCCTGGGGTCCAAGAGTCCGTCTGGTATAACGGCCGCCCAGTCCATCGCTGGCACTTCGGGGCCAAACTCGCCCAGAGCCAGCAGCACCGGTTGGGGCGCCAATTTCGAGATCAGCCGGGCCCATTCCGGGCGGGGCGGAGCGAGCACGACGACGTCCGGCGGAGCGGCGTCGGCCTTGGCCTGCGCCTCCTCGGCGGAGTCGGCCCGGAAGACCTCGAAGCCCTCCTCCACCAGGGCCGCGGCCAACCCGGCGATGGCTCGCCGGTCCTGGTGCAGGAGCAGCAGCCGGACCCGGTCGCGCCGCCGGCTGACCCGCTGGGCCAGTCGCTGCAGGGCCTCCTGGAGCGTCTTGGTGGCCCAGGGCTTGGCCACGTACTCGGTGACCCCGAGCTTGGCCGCCAGACCGCGGTTTTCGGTTACGGAGCAAATCAGGACCGGGATGTCGGCGGTGGCGGCCCGGCGGCGCAGCTCCTGGAGAACCTCCCATCCATCTTTGCGCGGCAGCACGGTCTCGATGGTGATCAGGTCCGGCAGGATATCGATCGCTTTGCGCAGGGCTTCGTCGCCGTCGCGCGCGTGCGCCACCTGGAACCCCGCCGCCTGGATCTCGCTGGTCAGCCGCTGGCTGGTTACCAGGTCGTCCTCGACCACCAACACCAGCGGCCGGTCCATCAACTCCGGCGGGGTCGGCGCGTCCGGCATCGCATCCTCGGGCAGCCGGGACTGCCGGGGCAAGGAGAAGGTGAAGGTGGATCCGTGGCCGGGCTGACTCTCGACCCAGATGCGCCCCCCGTGCATCTCCACGAAGCGGCGGCACAACGCCAGACCCAGACCGGTCCCCTCGTACTTGCGGGTGTAGGTGCCGTCCAGTTGCTGAAACTCGCGGAATAGCTTCGGCACATCCTCCTGCTTTATGCCGATGCCCGTGTCGCTGACCGAGACGGTCACCTTCTCCGCGTCGTCGCGCACGGCCAGCGTGATGCTGCCGGGGGGCGGGGTGAACTTGATGGCGTTGGACAGCAGGTTGTACAGCACCTGCTTGAACTTGCTCTTGTCGGCGCGGATGGTGCCCACCGGGGCCAGCCCGCTGGCCAGCAGCCGCAGGCCCTGCTGCCGCGCCATCGGCTCCAGGATGCTGGTGACCTCGTGGATGGCGTCCAGCACCGACATTTCCTCGGCGTGCACATCCATCTTGCCGGCCTCGATCTTGGCCAGGTCCAGGATGTCGTTGATCAGGCTGAGCAAGTGCTGCCCGCTGGACCGGATGTTGCGCAGGAACTCCACTCGCTCGCCCGCCGTGAGCTCCATGCTGCTGTCCAGCAAGATCTCGCTGAACCCCAGGATGGCGTTCAGGGGCGTGCGCAGTTCGTGCGACATGTTCGCCAGGAACTCCGACTTGAAGCGGTTCGACTGCTCCAGCTGGCGGTTGGCCTGCATGATCTCGTGGTCCGCCCGGCGCAAGGCCGCGTGCTGGCGCACCAGGTAGCGATTGGATTCCTTCAGCCGGCGCAGCAGCGCCAGGCGCTCGGCGCGCAGCCGCTGCTTCTCCAGGTTACGTTCCAGCAAGTCCCGCAACCGGGGCAGTTCAATGGGTTTGCCGATGTAGTCGTCGGCGCCGCCGCGCAGCGCTTCCGCCGCGACCTGTTCGGAGCCGAAGGCCGTCATCATTACGGTCACGGTCTCCGGGAAGTCGCGCTGAAACTGGGGCAGGAGCACCAGCCCGCTCTCGCCCGGCATCTGGACGTCGAGGAAAACCAGCGCCGGCTGCCGGCCATCGAGCAGGCGGCGGGCCCCCGTCATGGTGGCCGCCGTCACCACCTCCAGCCCTTGCCGGCTGATCGCCTTCACCAGGAACGCCCGGTTGTCCGGGTCGTCGTCGATGACCAGCACCAGCGGTCGCTCGTCGGCGGCCTGGGCGCCCAGCACGTGCTGCAGCGCCTCCACCAGGTCCGACCCGGCGCCCAGGTCGTGGCCAGCCCCGCTGCTCAGCGGTCCGAGCTCGGCCAGGAATCGGTCCGCTCCGGCGGCCAGCGCGCGCTGGCCCTCATCGGCCCCGGCGTAAATGCCGGCCACCAGTACCACCGGGATGTTGGTGGTGGCGGGGTTCGCCTTCAAGATCTCACAGACACGCAGGCCATCGATCTGGCGCAGCAGCATGTTGAGCACCACCGCATCGGGATGGTCCTCGCGGGCCCGGTCCAGCGCGTCCAACCCGTCCAGGGCTGGGATGACGGTGAAGCCGGCCGCCTGCAGACGGTCCTCGATCGCTTCCAGCCGCTCGGGGTCGTCCTCCGCGACCAGGATGCGGCGCGGGACCGTGGGGATCATGCCACCCTCGCCAGCATGGGCGTGTGCGGGATTAAGAAGCGGAAGCTGCTCCCCTCTCCGGGTTCGCTCTCGACCCAGATGCGCCCACCCTGCATCTCCACCAGCCGCTTGCTGAGCACCAGGCCCAGGCCCGTCCCCTCGAAGGCCCGGGAGGTGGAGCCGTCGAGCTGCTGAAATTCGGCGAACAGGCGCGCCTGGTCTTCGCGCCGGATCCCGATCCCGCTGTCCCGGACCTCGACCACGGTGCCGTCCGGGGTGCTGGCGGCCGACACCGTGACCCGCCCTTGCTGAGGCGTGAACTTGATGGCGTTGTTCACCAGGTTGTAGACGATGTGGCGAAGGCTGCGCGGATCGTAGGTCACCTGCAGCCCGCGGGGCACATCTGAGCGCACCGTCAGGTTCTTCTGGTTGGCCGCCGGCGCGTTCTCGGACAGGGCGGCGTCGACCGCCTCCGCGACCAGGCAGGACTGCGGCTGCAGTTTGAGACGCCCCGCCCGGATGGTGGTCAGGTCCAGCAGGTCGTTGATCAGCTTGAGCAGCCGGCGGCCACTGCGGTGGATGTTGTCCGAGAACTCGGCGCGTTCATCGGCCGAGAGGTCGGGCATGGTGTGCAGGATCTCGGAGAAGCCGATGATGGCGTTCAGCGGCGTGCGCAGCTCGTGGGAGAGGTTCGTCAGGAACTCGGACTTCATCCGGTCGGCTTCCTGCAGCTCCACGTTGGCCCGGCGCAGCATCTCGATGGTCTCCCGCTCGCGCTGGTAGCGGCGGGCGTTGTCCAGCGCCACCGCCGCCTGGGTGGCCAAGATCTGCAGGACCTGCATCAAGGTGGCGTCCAGCCGCTGCGGCTCCAGGTAGTAGAGGGACAGCGTGCCGGCCAGTTCCTTCTGCAGGAACATGGGCACCGCCATAGCCGCCTGCAGCCCGTACTCTCGGGCCAGCGGGTCGGCGGCGAACCGAGGATCCTGTTTCAGATTTTCGCTGAACAGGGCCCGCTGCTCGACCACCACCTGGGTCACGATGCCGTGGGACAGCTGACCGAAGCTGCGCCCTTCGAGGGCGGGGTCGAATCCCTCCCCAACCTCCGCCGTTTGGAGCTCGGCTCCGCCGGTGCTGAGCGTGATCAGGCAGGCCGGGGCGCCACTCAGGGCGCGCACCGCCTGCACCACCGCCCGCAGCAGGGAGGTGGGATTGCTGACCGTCAGCGCCTGGGACACGCTGCGCAGCATCTCGATGGAGGCGTCCAGCCGCTGCGCTTGCTGGCGGGTCTGCTCGAAGAGCATGGTGTTCTCGATCGAGACGGCGACCTCCGAGCCTAACGACGTGGCCAGCTTGACGTCGTAGGCACTGAAGGCGTCGTGATGCTTGTTGGCCAGCATCAGCACGCCCACCGGGCGGCCGGCCGCCCCCAGCGGCACGAACAGCATGTCGCGGTAGCCGAACTGGGCCGGCAGGAGCTGCGCGGCGTCCGGGTCGTGCAGGCAGTCCAGGATGATCAGCGGTTCCTGGGTGACGAAGATCCGGCCCACCAGGGTGGAGGCGTTGGCCGCGAACCGGAGCTGATTGAGCCGCATCTGGCTGAACAGCCGGTCCTCCCGCAGTCCGCTGGGCACGGTGGGGGCGATCAGCGATTCGAGGCCCTCCTGGTGGAGGAAGAAGCCGCAGATCTCGACGTCCAGCAGCTCCGCCAGCTTGACGGCCAGGGTGTCCAGGTTCTCGCCCAGCTTGCTCAGGTTGGAGACGGCGGTGGCCGTCTCGAAGAAGCGGGTCACCTCTTGCATGCTGCGTTCCGCCCGGTGACTCAACGCTTGCTTCTCCTGGTCCAGCAGGAAGTACTTGCGGCTCCAGAAGCCGGTCAGCACCATGACCGGGAGGAACAGGACGGCCAGGAAGTAGGTGAACCGGGACGGAGCCCAGCGGGTGGCGCTGATGATCAGGAAGACCTCCGTGCCGCCGCCCAGCAGCGCCCAGAGCTTCCAGTTGAACCCATTCTTCATGGGCGCGCACCGACTTTGGCAGTTCGTGCCATCTGCTCACCTATTCGACGCGCGGCGGGCACAAAGGCTTCACCCCGGGGCCAACCGGCGCTCCCCTTAACAACGCTTTACGACGGCGTGACCGGCTGAAGGGGATGGGCGTTTCCGGTACGCTCTAGGCGTGCGCCAGGAAACCACGATCAACGTCCAGGCCATCAAGGAGACGGTGCTCCGCTCCATCAAGCTGAATCAGCAGGCCTACAACAACCGGGACACCGAGGTGCTGCGCGAGGTCTACCTGGAGCCGATGCTGTCGCAGGTGGCCCACGACCTGTCCGGCGACTTCGAGTCGTTTCCGGCCGCCAGCCTGGTGATCGACTGCCAGATCCTGGACGTCTCCTACACCACCTACCTCCAGATCGGCAAGCTCGAACTGCCAACCTACGGGCTGCAGGCCGGTCCGCAAAACGTGAACGTGACCACCAAAGAGGAGTGGATCTACCGCCTGGTCCCGGATGCGGAGAAAGGGGTCGGGCTCGGCCGGCGCACGACCCACCGGTTCCTGGGCTATTACCACTACACCTTGGTCGATATCGACAGCCGCTGGTGGATCACCGACGTGCAGTCGGCGTCCGAGATCTGGCTGCCGTGATCGGCGAAAAGCCGATCGCGCCTAAGCCATCCGCGACTGGCCGGGAAGCACGCCGCACTGTTTGATCGCAGCGGCCACTCCGGACTCGCTCCAAGTTCGGTGTGGCGAAGGATTGAATTTGCGAAGGCGGCCCTCCGGTCGCTTGAGCAGATTCCGCCCGCCGCGTAGGCGGATCGCACTCAGCCAGCAGCGACCTGCGTCTGTGGGTCCACCAGGTGGATCCAGGTCAGCCCGCGCGGCAGCAGGATCTCTTTGCCGTCGGTGCCCACGAACTTCAGGGGCTGCGTGGGAACGGTGAGGTCCCAGGTCGCGCTGTAGTGCTGGCCGCCGGTGTAGATGTCGGCCGGCCCGGCGCCCTGCAGGTCGAAGGCCACTGCCGGGGCGCCGTTCACGTCGGTGAAGCCGGCGTCGTGATGCGCCACCCGCACCAGCACCACCGCCGCGATTTTCAGTGGCTGCCCGGTCTCCGCATCAGCCATGGCGCCGGTGTCCGTGGTGTAGGTGTACGCGGCGTCCGCCGGCTGATAGGTGTAGGCGACGTGATGGGACGGCGTCTGGGCAAAGGTGAAATGGCTCACGGCATCGCCGGCCCCCGTTGGCCGGCCTTCGCGCAACGGATAGGTGCGATGCAGACCGAACTTCTCCACTCCCTGGCGGAGCTGGTCGAAGGTGGTGTACAGGTTGTGCGGTGGTTGCCGGTTGGGGTCGCGGGCGAAGTACTGGCCGCCATCCGTGCTCTCCGAGAGGGCGGGCATACTCTCGGCCTGGATCTGGCCGAGGACGTGGCCGCTGGCACCGGAGAAAAAGAGCACGCCGCCATAGGCCTTGACCAGCACCAGAGAAATCGGCCGCGCACTGCGCACCGGCTCGATGCGGCCCGCTCCGGTAGGGGCGAAGTAGATCGCGGTGAAGCGGGTGATGCCGCCCTCGGTCAGGTACTCCATGACCAGGTCCGCGCGCTGCAGCCCTCTCTGCGGCCGAGCGGCCGGTAGATTCTCGACCTGGACCAGGGCGGGCGCCGGCGGCGGCGGAGGCGTGGCGCCGGTGGGAGGCAAGCTGGTGCCGCCGCAGCCGGCCAGCAGCAGCAGCGATGCGACCACCGTTCCTCGGAGGGTGTCAGCCTTCGCCATCTTTTTCCACCATAAGGAGGCAGTCCGCCTCCCGTCGACCCCTGCTATTGGGAAGTCATGGGAGGAAAGAAAAAACCCGGCCCCGGCCGGGTCTTGCTCCAGCGCGTCTCCGCTACGCCACGCGTACGCGAGAGGCGCGGGGGCCCTTCGGGGCCGATGCTTCAACGTCGAAAGTGACTTTCTGGCCCTCCTGCAGTCCCTCGAACGAACCGTCGACCGACGAGCGATGGAAGAAATATTCTTTGCCGTCCTCCCCGCTCAAAAAACCGAAGCCTCTGTCGACCACGAGTCGCTTGATCGTGCCGTTCATCGCCACGTTAACGCCTGCTCCTTCGCGAATGTATTTCCGGTCCTGCGCGAGATGGACGTGCCCCTGACCGGCCGGGCAAGCCCGCCAGCAGCATACCACGGGCGTATTGCGGGAGCCCCAATCTGGAACGCCACATGACGGCCCAGCAACGACCGCGCCACAGTTCGGTGGGACCCCCCATTGTGCCCTTGACCTTAAGGAAGCAGGCGTACAAGGGAGGCAAGGTCAGTGATGGTTCAAATGAAACAGGATCTGGCGGCAGATCGCAGGGAAATGCAGCGGCAGATGGAGCTGGGGAACTCCATCGAAGAGATCCTGGTGAGCATTTTGGAGCTAGAAGCCGAGTGGCGGCTGGACGATCGGATCGCCTTCGCGGTGCGGCAGCAGGGGCTGGCCGAGACCGGCCCCCCGGCGCCCCCTCTCCACTAGCCCGCCCGCCCGTTCCCAGCCTCCCAGGCTCCCGAACGCAGCCTTGACAGGCTTGCGATCGCCCCTGAAGATGAGAGGGATGATGCGGCGAAACCTGATAGCGGGGCTGCTGATTGCCAGCGGCCTGGCCCTGGCGGGGAGTGCGTTCTGGACGATGCACAGCCAGGAGAGCTCGGCGTCGGCCCCCCTGGTCCAGATGCTGCCGTCCACGGACGGTGGTGGGTCGCTGCAGCCCAGAAGGCATCAGAACCCTACCCGACAGCTGGCGCCGACGGCGCCGGGACCCAACGACGTGATCGCGAAGCTGACCATTCCCCGGCTGGCCATCACCGGCGCCCCCATTTTCGACCGGGGGCTGGACTCCAAGGGCAGCATGCTCATCGCCCACGGCTATGCCGTCACGCATTACGCATTCTCAGCCGGAATCGGGAGCGGGAATGCCGTGCTCTACGGCCACGACGACATCGAGGGCAGTATCTTCGCTCGCTTGAAAGACCTGCAACCGGGCGATGAGATCGACGTGGCGATCGCCGGGCGGGTGCAGCGCTATCGGGTCAGCACCAGGGTCATCGTGGCCCCCACCGCCGTGCAGATCTTGGATCCGACAGCCGACGTGCGATTGACGCTATTTACGTGCTGGCCCAACTGGGTCGACACCCAGCGCGTCGTCATCACTGCGGTCCAGTTATAGGCTAAGTGTTCTTCCTTGGGAGGTTTGAGAACACTCCCCAGGAGGCGTGATCACGGCCAACAGTGGGGCGGAGGGCGCGATGTCTGTCAGGCGCTCGCTCCCGTGGCCCGGGCTAGAGCCTCTCGGAATCCCCCCACCCCACCCCTCCCCGCCGGGGGGAGGGAGATTCAGTCCCTCACACAGAACTCACTAAGCCCGGATCAATGATCTTCGGCCGGGGGCGGCGGCTGAAAATGCCGCATCAGATCCTCCAGCGCCCGCAGGGCGTCGGGGTCCTGCATCAGCTGCTCCTGGAGCTGCTGGATTTGCGCCATCAGCTCCCGGGCCTGCGCCTCCTGCGCGACCTGCAGGAGTACCGGCTGGGTGGCGGCCGAGACAACCATCTGCGCCTGCTGGCGGAGCATCTCGACCCCCTGGCAGCCAAGGCAGGTGCCCGCGTTGTCGCAATGGCACAGCTGGCGGCGCAGGGCATCGAGCTCGCGCTGGAGCGGGGAGAGATCGACCGGACCGGCCATCTGAAAAAGCTTAGCCGAGGCGGATTAGCGGCCTCAGCGAGCGATTCGAAAGGCCGCCTGTGGGAGCGCGAACCCATAGTAGGTGCCGGCCACCCAGTAGGACCCACTGGGGAGGTCGAGGACGACGCACTGATCGGGCGTACCGGCCAGCTCGAAGCACGTCGCGGCCGGCCGGGTCTCACCCGGATTGAGCAGGGCGAGCTTCCGATACGCGGGCAGCTGCGGCTGGGGGCAGGCGATCATGGGCACCGGCTGCGACCACACGACCCGGCCC
>DASQAY010000142.1:0-3297 GCA_035635515.1 Candidatus Eiseniibacteriota bacterium
CCTAGCTCGCACATGCGTGGGAAGCTTGCTGATTTCCTGGCCGCCGTTCCACAAGATGGTCCCGCCTCGCGCGGGCAGCAAGCCCATAAGCGTGCGCAAGAGAGTCGTCTTGCCCATTCCGTTTCGGCCCATCAGCGCAACCACCTCACCTTCGGCCACCTGCAGGTTCACTCCGGTTAGCACCGGAGTCGACCCGTAGCCGGCCCGAAGATCAGTTACCTGAAGCACGGAAGGTCCTCCCCAGGTAGACGTCGAGCACCCGGTCGTCCAGCCGGATTTCCGCCAGGCGACCCTGGGCGAGAATCCGCCCTTCATGGAGCACGGTGACGGGGGCATCGAGCCGCTGCACGAACTCCATGTCGTGCTCGACGACCACGACAGTCGCCGTCTCAGCCAGGCTCCGGACCAGCTCGACCGTGCGCATGGTCTCCTCGTGAGTCATGCCCGCAGTGGGCTCGTCGAGCAGGATCACTTCGGGCGAGGAGGCGACGATCATGCCCATCTCCAACCACTGCTGCTCGCCATGCGAGAGATCGCCCGCGGAATCGTTCGCGCGCCCGACCAATCCGATGCGGGTGAGGATGCGATCCACAGCCTCCTCGGCCTGGCGCGTGCTCGACCTCTTGGCAAAGGCGGCGAGCCATACGTTTTCCTGAACGGAAAGTTCCCGGTAGATGCTCGGCACCTGCAGCTTGATGCCGATTCCACGCTGCGCCCGTTGATGCGGCAAGAGCCGCGCGATCGGGCGGCCCTCCAGCAGGATCTTGCCCTCGGTCGGCCGGTACTGGCCGACCAGCAGGTTGAAGAACGTGCTTTTGCCGGCTCCGTTGGGACCGATCTGGCAGTGCAGCTGGCCGGCCGGAAAATCGAGGCTGATCGAATCGACCGCCTTCAGGCCGCCGAACATCTTGACGAGTCCGAGCGTCTGGAGCTCTCGACCCCGGCCGGCGGCACCGAAGCCAGCGCCAGACGGGGCCTGGCGCCGCGGGGGCGCTGGGCGCGGGAAGGCTCTGGTCAGCACGTTCCCGATCAGCGGCGTCAAGCCGCCGGGGACCAGCAGCACCACCCCTATGAGGATGGCCCCCACCACCAGAGTTGTGCTGTTGGGCAGAATTCCACCGAGCACTGTGGACAGCCACTCCACCGTGACCGCACCGATGAAAGCTCCCACCAGGCTGCCCTTACCACCCACCAGGACATAGTTCACGATCAACGCGGCGGCGGGCAGGCTGAACGGCGCCGGGTTCATGAAGCTGCCCCAACCGGCGTAGGCGCCACCCGCCAATCCGGCGATGGCGCCACCCAGCGTGAAGACGATCACCTTGGCCCGCCGCACGTCATAGCCGAGCAGCTCGGTTCGGAGCTCGTTCTCACGGATCGCGGTGATCACCCGCCCGAAGCCGCTGGCCAGGAACATTCGCACCCCGAGGAAAGCGAGGCCCGCCAGCAGCACGGCGAACGTGTACGTGTCGGGCTGGCTCATCTGGTCACCGGGGTGGCCGGGATAACCGAACTCCATGCTCGGGATGTTGGTCATGCCGTTGTAACCGCCGAGCTGTGCATTGCCGATGTGGTACTGGGGACCCGCGGTGCTGGTGATGACCAGGAGGAGGACCAGCGTTACCGCCAGCGTGATGATGGCGACGTACACGTCGCCGACCTTGCCGTAGAACATGAAGTATCCGAGAGCCGCCGCCAGCAGCGCCGCCACTACGACGCCGCCGATGAGCGCGGTGACGGTCTCCCCGGTGTTCGGGCTCAGGTTGATGCCGATGACGCCGTAGGAGTACGCGGCGACACCGAAAAACGCGGTCTGGCCAAAGCTGAAAATCCCCGCGCGACCCCACACGAGGTCGAGGCTCAAGGCAACCAGGCCGTAGATGACCCAGAGCGCCAGGGTCACCTTCTGGAAGTCAGAAACGAACAGGCCACCCAGCAGCGCCACGAGGACGACGAGAACAGGTTGGAGCCACGCCGTATCCCACGCCGCCCGAGCCCGGCTCACAAATATGTCCTCCAATTGCCCGAAAGTCCACGGGGCAGGATGCGCAAGAGGACGATGGCTATGAGCAGCAGCGCCGCCTGGCCGATGAAAGGTGTCGTGAGATACGACACCAGGCTGTAGGAACTCCCCAGTAAGCCGGCTGCCGCCGAAGTTCCTGTGATGACGTCCGGACCTCCAACGATCACGGTCATGAACGCCTGGGCGATGTAAGCCTGGCCGAAGCTCGGGACAACGCCTGCGACCGGAGCAAGCAGCGCGCCTGCCAGCCCGGCCAGGCCTGACCCGATCCCGAAGGTCAGCATGTTCATGCGCGCCGTATCGATGCCCAGCGCCCGGGCCATCGCGGGATTCTGGATCGCGGCCCGGGCCATGACGCCGTATCTCGTCCTGGTGAAGAGCAGATAGACCGCAGTGAGCGTGATCAGGGCCATGGTGATCAGCACGAGCGAGTACTGAGAGAAGGAGTAACCGCCGACGTGCACGCTGCCCAGCGGCGTCCCGATCCCGTTCGTCGCCGGACCGAAGACGATGCTTACGGCCTGGACGAGGACCAGGCTCAAGCCCCAGGTGGCGAGGAGCGTGTCTAGGATGCGGCCGTAGAGCGGGCGGATCAAAAGCCGCTCGACAACCAGGCCGAAGATCCCCACCGAGACGCCAGCGAGTGGGATGGCGATCCAAACGCTGATCCCGTTCCGGGTGGCGACCAGCACGGCATAAGCGCCGAGCATCAGGAACTCGCCGTGGGCGAGGTTGATGACGCGCATCAGCCCGAAGATCACCGCCAGGCCGACGGAGATGAGCAGCAGCGTCGCCACGCTCGTCAGGACCGAGATAACGATGATCAATGCCTGGTCCATGCGAGTCCCTTATGAGCCTGGGGCGGGCGAACGAATCGCCCGCCCCGCTGATGACGGCCGGCTCTGGCTCAGAGCGATGGCGTGAACTGCGTGTGCTGGTTCGGGTTGGCTATCAGGTCGCATTGGCCCTGCGGATCTGGGCTGATGGCGTTGAGGGTCTGGATGATGTTGAAACCGTGGGTGCTGTTGGTCTGGGCGATGTTGACGTTGTGCGTGAGATGGTGGCTTTTGCCATCCAGTTTCACGGTCCCTTCCGGCGCGTCGAAGCTCAGTCCGCTTTCGAGAGCTGCGATAACTTTGTCGCGGTCGGTCGTCCCGGCCTTGTTGACTGCTTCCGCCCAGAAGTGCCAACCGGTCCAGACCGCGTTGGCCGAGTCGGTGACATACGGGTAGTTGGCACCAAAGCGAGTCTTCCAGTCAGCGACCCACTTCTGA
>DASQAY010000143.1:0-4188 GCA_035635515.1 Candidatus Eiseniibacteriota bacterium
CGTAGCCCGGATAGATCGATGCCATCTGCTGCCAAATCCTGGCCCGCTCCGCCTCGTCCGCGAGTCGCGCTCGAATCGGTCGGCGCTGGCGACCGACCTGCACTTCCGCGCTCGGGTTGGCCATCAGGTTCGTATACCAGCCGGGGTTTTTCGGGGTTCCGACCTTCGATGCGATCACCGCTAGGTTCGGCCCGTCTTCGCAGTAGTAAAGCGACGTCTGGCGCGCCTTTCCCGATTTGGCTCCCGTATGGCCCAGGACAAGGACTGGAAGGCCGAACGCGCGGCGCCCTAATGCTCCTCCGCTCATCCGATAGAGCATGGCATGCAGTTTGAAGACGACGGCCCAGAAAGGGTTCCAGTGTCTGGGTTTCAGAGCGGCCTCGGGGCGCCTACTTGGTCGGCGCGGTCGCGCTGGCCTGAAGCGCCTGGTAGATCTGCGCTC
Organism: Candidatus Eiseniibacteriota bacterium; assembly: GCA_035635515.1. GTDB lineage: Bacteria > Chloroflexota > Dormibacteria > CF-121 > CF-121 > CF-121. Next base: position 443 of record DASQAY010000143.1, read on the forward strand.
CCAGCGCCGCTCGCACCGCCACCGGTTCGTGGCGGCGGTAGTCGAGCCAGTAGCGGAGTTCGAGGGTGACGCCGCCGTCAATGTTCGGCAGCAGCCCCACTTGCGGCGGCGGATCCTTGGCCACCTCCGGGATCGCCTCGAGTCGGGAGCGAACCCGCTCCACCACCCCGTCGACCCGCTCGCCGGGGGTCAGCTTAGCCGTGAGGGTGAACATCCGGGTCGGATAGCGGCTGCGATTGACGATGGTCTCCGTGTAGACGAGGGAGTTGGGAATGAGAACCTCTTCCCCATCCTCTGTCCGAAGGGTGGTCGTCCGGATCTCGACGTTGTCGACGGTGCCGGTATGCCCGTCCACGGTGATCTCGTCGCCGATCTTGAACGGCCGTTCCAGCAAGAGAAAGACCCCGGCAATGAAGTTCTTCAGGATGTCCTGAAAGGCCAGGCTGAAGGCCAGGGCCAGGATCCCAAAACTGCCAAACACGTAGGCCGGCGAGCCGATCCATGTGGCGAAGAAGCCGATGATGCCAATGAAGATGGTGCCCAGGAAGACCAGTCGGGTGACGAGCAACATGACCTGCTGATCCACCCGAGCGCGTCGCATGGCCCCGCGCACCAGGCTTCGCAGCACCCGTGCCAGCACAACCGCCACGACCAGGATCGCGAGACCTTCGAGAAACTCCCAGGGACGCAAGTCCCAGAAGCTGAACTTTGTCGCGGCCAGCATCATGGCGCCATTCTACGGGCGCTCCCGCTTACCCCTCCCGGGACACTCTCACGAGACCCCCTCCCGACCATGCCCATGCGGGAAATCCCGCGACCCTGACGTCGGTGGCTCCCCGCAAGGGGGAGGGCGAGCAAGTTAGCTTTCTGGCTCGGCTGGGGCCTCCGCGCCCTCGGCGGGCGCCTCGGTCTCGCCGACGACCGGCACCTCGGCGGTGACCGGCGCGGGCGCCTCTTCCACGACCTCTTCGCGGTGCTTCTGCACCTTCACCACGAGTTCGTCGGGCTCGGTCTTGACCTCGCAGCCCGGCGGCACCTTCAGGTCGCGGACCCGGATCTCGTCATCGACCTCTTTCAACCCGGAAACGTCGACCACGATCGATGGCGGCAGGTCGGTGGGCAGGCACTCCACCCGCAGCGCATGCATGGCGTGTAGCAGGTCGGCCTCACCCTTGCTCACGATTTCGACCTCGCCCTCCAGCTCGATGGGCACTTCGGCCTCGATCTTCTCGAGGAGGTTGACCTGGTAGAAATCCACGTGCAGCAGGTCACCCGTGCGCGGGCTCCGCTGCACCTCGCGGATGAGGGCTTTGCGGACCGGCTCGCTTCCCACCTGCAGGTCCACCAGCTGGGTCTTCCCCACCCTGGCCAGGGCCTTGACGAACTCCCGGCCATCGACCATAACCGGCACCGGGTCGACCTGGTGCCCGTAGACGATGGCGGGCAGCCGCCCCTGGCGGCGAAGAGCCTTCAGGTTCTGCCCATCCTGTGGACGCGGGTCCAGAGTCAGCGTGACGGGGGTGCTGGGTTTTGCCTTGGTCTTGGCCACCGATCTCCCTTCCAGTCGAATTGAGCGGGGCACATCTTACCACAAGGCCTTCACCAGGCCGTTGAGCTCCGCACCGGAACTTTTTCCATACAAACCCGTTCTTCTGAGCAGAAAGGGGATACAATACTAGTGACACAGGTGTTGACACCTTCTCTTACAGCCATACGGGCGAATGCCCGCCGCCTGCTAGTCGCCATGCTGACCGCCGTCCTGGTGGTCGGCCTGGCCCTCTTCCAGCAGCAGCGGGAGGTCAGCGCCCAGCAGGACTTCCAGGCCGCCCGCCAGCAAGTCCTGGCCGCCCAAGCCCAGGCCCGGGCCCTCGGGATTGGCGACCCTGAACTGGCCGACCTGGTCCGGCAGGACCTGACCATCGCCAGCAGCCTGCCCCCGGCCGCGTCGAACGTCCTGTTCAATCAGCCTCGGGTCGACTTCTTTCTGAATGCCAGGGCCGAAGAGCTGCAGCTGAAAGACCAGCTCCAGGCCCGCCAGCAGCACATCCTGGACCAGAGCAAGACCTCGGCCGTGGGAGCCTACACGCGGCTGCTGACCGGGCTGGACGAGGCCGCCCGGATCGGCGCCGACGCCGACCTGCTGGCTCCCCTGAACGCGCTCTCCGACACCACGCTCCAGAGCCTGCGCCTGGCTCGCACGGTGGGCGACTACCGCCGCCTCTCGTCCAGCCTGCACGACCCGCTGGGCAAACTCAGCCTGATCATCGCCGACCAGAAGACGACCAACGCGCTGGTCGCCCAGCTGGCCGCCCAGGCGGCGGCCCAAGACCAGGGCAACCTGGACAGTGCCCGGAGCCTCGCCCAGACGGCACTGGCCCAGCTCAATACCGACCTCGCCACCGCCAACCTCTTCCAGATGGACGCCTCCATCGTGCAGGTGCGCGCCCAGAAGCTGGCCATCCAGCTCTCCACCGCGCCTACGGCGCCGGACCTGGACAAGGTGACCGGCGGGCTGCAGGCGCAGGACCAGGTGTTGCAGCAGGCGATGCAGACGCAGCTGCCGGATAAGGCCATCACGATTTCACTCCAGGAGCAGGTGCTGCGCGCCTTTGAGCACGGCAAGCAGGTCTTCTCGACCTACATCACCACCGGACGGCCCGGGCTGGAGACCGACCCGGGGCACTTCCAGGTCTACTGGAAGGTCACGCCATGGACCATGCACTCTCCCTGGCCGCAGGGCTCTGCCTTCTGGTACCCGGACACACCGGTCAAGACGGTCATGTGGTTCAACGGTGGGGACGGCATCCACGACGCGTCCTGGCGCTACTACTACGGGCCGGGCACGAACTTCCCGCACTACGATCCCTACGGCGCCAGCAACGGCACCCACGGATGCGTGAACGTCCCCTCCAGCAACATGGTCTGGCTCTGGAACTGGACCCCGACCGGGACGCCGGTCGTCGTCTACTGACAAACCCCGGGCTGGGCTGGCGCCGACGATCAGATCCTGAGGACCGGAGGGAGCGCGGCGCGAGCCCGATCGGGCAGCGAGACCAGGACCAGCCACAGGATCGCGACCACAAACGCGCAGAGGGCCAGCGCGCCGGCGCCGGCCGCGATCAGGGCAAAGACAATGCCGCTCTTTTGCTGGATCCGGGCGAGGGAGACGCCGGCTGGGCTGAGGTGCAGCGTGTAGATGGGCCACCAGACGTTCAGCGTGGCCACCGCCACCACGATCAGGCCGCGCCGCAGGGCGCCCGCCGTCCACAATGCTCCGAGGACCCAGGCCGCGGCGGTCGCCACGGCCACGAACGCGCCATCCTCGACACTCAGGCTGCCAAATCCGTTCCGCCCCACGTCGTCCACGGCGTGCAACAGGAGCAGCAACGCGCCTACCGCCGAGACTCCCACCAGGGGCAGGCTGCCCGTCCGCCGGGCATGACCGAACGCATTGGTGGTGGTGACCACCGCCACCGCCAGCGTGAGCAGGCAGGTCGCCGCCAGGAAGAACAGCACGATGGTGAACCAGATCCCCTCGGTCGGGGCGAGCGCCGAAAGCGCCAATGGGCCGGGAGCGAAATGGGTCGAAAGCTGGAGGGCCAGTTCGCCGAAGGCCAATACACCCACCGCGACCGCGGCCAGCGTCGAGCCTCGGTAGGCGAAGGCCAGGCCGGCCAGGAAGGCCAGTGACCCGACGACCACGACGGCGGCAAATAGCGTGCTGTGTTCGTGCCGCTGCAATTCAC
>DASQAY010000144.1:0-18389 GCA_035635515.1 Candidatus Eiseniibacteriota bacterium
GGCCGCCCCGGCCGCCAGCGACGAAGGAACGCTGCTCACGGTGCCCGAGCCGCCGTCGGAGAGTCTGTCATTGACCGCCAGCGGGCTTGCCGTCGCTCCGCCGCTATTCTTCAGGGCCAGCTGGTAGGTGACCGTGGCGCCGGCGTCACTGGCGCCCGGCCCGGACTTGGTGATCCCCACGATGGGGACTTGCTCGATGGTGGCCGCCACTGGAGCCGTCAGCACGGTGGCCGGACCGCTGGGGCCGCTGGCCGTCGCCGTTACCGTGGCCCGCAACGTCGTGCCGTTGATGGCGGCTAGCCGAGCCAGATAGGTGGCGTCGGTCTCACTCGTCCCCTTGGCGGCGATCACGGGAACCGTGTAAGTCGTCGTCAGATTGACGGAGGCCCCGGGCGCCAGCGAGGCCAGGGCGGGGGTGGTACTCGAGCTGAACTGTACGGTTTGGCCCGAGGGGAGCGTGATGGTGACCACCACATTCGTCGCCGCCGCAGCATTGGTCTGCGCCTGCAACGGGTTCACGAACTGGGGACCGTCGTCAAAGGGCTGAGCAGCCGTGCTATTCCGAGGCTGCACCTCGAAGTGGACGACGTTGCGGAGGTGTTGGACCTGCTTGGGGTCGGTCAGGACCGCCATCTGAGCTGGGGTGAGGGAAACCGTGGCCTGGTAGGTCCAGGCGGCCGTGGCCTTTGCGCCGATGTCCGTGCCCAGGATCTGGTCGCCACTGGCGGGATAGGTGACATCCGATGCCGGGATCGGGGTGGCCGTCAGCGACAGGCCCGAACTCACCGCCGGCGGCGTAATCGGCTGGTAGTTCGGCTGGCCAGCGATGAAGGCCACCAAAGCCGTCCAGTGGGGATCGCCCAGGCCATTGCCGCACCCGGTCAGGCAGGCCTGGAGTTCGTCCCAGTAATAGACCACGGTCGCGTCGGTGTCGGCGTGGGCCGCGGCGACAAACCGCCCCGTGAGGCCGAGGACCCCCCTGGTGTTGGTGACCGTGCTGCTGTAGGTGAGGGTGTCACTCGGGATCGTCTGCGGCTTATCGGCGCTCAGGCTGAGGGCCAGGATGGGGGTGACGGCGGCGGCATCGACCGTCTTCTGGAGCTTGATCCCCGCGTTACCGCTGCTGGCAGCGGTGCCCTGGGGCCAGAGCATGGCGAGGAGCGCCACGAGGCACAGCACGACGGTGCCAGCGCCCAACCGCATTCGCAGCAGACCGGCCAGCGGTCTCCCCTCCCCTCTTCGCCGACCCACTCCGAGCGCCCAAGCGCTGTTCCCATATCCCAGCACACAAGTCACTCCCTGTCAACAAACAGCCACGCAGACGCATCCGGGGGAGCCGGGCTACGCTATAGTTCGCCGTCGTGACTCAGATCCTGCAGGCGATCGCCCACGCCCTGGCCGCGTCTTTCGGCATGTTCTGGGAGATCCTCTGGCCCCTAGCACTAGGCTTCATCCTGTCGGCCATCGTCCAGTCGCTGGTCTCCCGGCAGGCGGTCGCCCGGACGCTCGGTGCGGATTCGCCGCGGAGCCTGGCCATCGCCTGCGGCCTGGGCGCCGCGTCCTCGTCCTGCTCCTACGCGGCGGTCGCCATCGCCCGGTCGCTCTTCGTCAAGGGAGCCAGCCTCATCAACACCATCGTCTTCGAGTTCGCCTCCACCAATCTGGTCTTCGAGCTGGGCCTGCTCCTGCTGATCCTGCTCGGATGGCAGTTCCTGGCGGCGGAGTTCGTGGGCGGACTGTTGATGATCGTCTTGCTGGCCTTCATCCTCCGCCAAACGCTCCGCCCGCGGCTGGTTGACGAAGCCCGGCGGCAGGCGGAACGCGGCCTGCGGGGGCGGATGGAAGGGCACGCCGCGATGGACATGGCCGTCAGCGAGGGACCATTCCTGAAGCGGCTGTTCTCCGCCCGCGGCTTTACGGCGGTGAGCCAGTCCTTCTGGATGGATGTCACCAGTCTCTGGACGGACATCGGCCTGGGCCTGCTGATCGCCGGAGCGCTGGCCGCCTGGGTGCCGGATTCCTTCTGGCAAACCTTCTTCTTGACGCGCAATCCGACGCTGGCCGGGGTATGGGGACCACTGGTGGGACCCGTGATCTCGATGCTCAGCTTCGTCTGCTCGGTAGGGAATGTGCCGCTGGCCGCGGTGCTCTGGAAGGGTGGGATCAGTTTCGGCGGCGTGATCTCGTTTATCTTCGCCGACCTCATCATCATCCCCATCCTGAACATCTACCGGAAGTACTACGGGTCTCGGATGAGCCTCTACCTGCTGGCCGTCTCGTACGGCACCATGGCGGCCGCCGGCTTCGTGATCGGGCTGATCTTCCAAGTGCTTGGCCTGACGCCCACGAACCGGAACATCACGGTCTTCACGGCCACCCCGACGTGGAACTACACAACCGTCCTTAACCTGATCTTCCTGGCCGTGATCGCGATTCTAGGCTGGCGGTTCGTGCGCACCGGCGGGCTGGAGATGCTCCGCATGATGAACGCTCCCCCGGCTGCCGCCACCCACCAGGGGCACGACCACCACATGCACAGCCACTAAGCGCTGACCGTCAGCTGGCGGGCGCCAGGGGATGCCGGGCGAAGAAGTTCCGCACCGCCGAGAAGTAGGCGTCTGGCTGCTCCAGGTAACTCATATGGGCGGCATCGGCGAGGATGACCAGCTCGCTGCTCTGGATCCCGGTGTGCATCTCCTGGGCGGCCCGCGGCGTGGCAGCGCGATCGAGCAGGCCGCTGACGATCAGGGTCGGGCGGTTGACGCGCTTCAAGCGTGATTCGTACTCCAGCGGATAATCCTGGCTGGCGGTGTAGGCCAGCACTTCTGGAGCGTAGATCGTTTCGTCGGGGCGCTCCATGAAGGCGCGGTAGGCCTCGCTGTCCACCCGGGCGAAGTGAAAGGGCATCTGCATCCGGATCACCTCGGCGCAGTCTTCAGGACTCGCCACGTAGGGCTCAGCTTCCCACGACCGAATCACCTGGTCGCGCAGTTCGACCGGCTCGAACTCCTGCAAGCTCGCCTGGACGTCCCGCATCATCTTCTTGCCGCTGGCGGCTCCGTGCGAGATCACATAATGGGTCGCGCCCCGCTGCTCGATGGCATGCGCTAGGGCTACGATCGCGCCGTACGAGTGGCCAAGCACCGCGTAGCGCTTCAGGTCCAGGGCCGTCGCCAGCCCGGTGACATCTTTGGCGAACAGGCTGGGCGTCAGCGTGCTGGGATCCACCCGCTGCGACCGCCCTTGCCCCCGCTGATCGAGGTACAGGAGCCAGAACCAGTCGGCCAGGACGTCGAAGTAGGGATGAAGCTCGGTGTGATCGAGCCCGGGGCCGCCGTGGAGCAAGATCAGCGGGTGGTTCTGCTCCGAGCCTACCGGCTTCACGAACAGGGAGACGCCGTCGACCATGACATCCATCAGCCAAGCCGAGTCTAAGGCTTGACTGGGTACAATGGCCTTCGCGGGCAGGTACCGAAGCGGTCAAACGGGACTGACTGTAGATCAGTTGGCCTAGCGCCTTCGGGGGTTCGAATCCTCCCCTGCCCAGTTCGACGCATCGGCGGGCCCACGTAGCTCAGGTGGTAGAGCGACGCCTTGGTAAGGCGTAGGTCACCGGTTCAACCCCGGTCGTGGGCTCCAGCATTTTGGTCAGGAACGCTCCAGCAGACGTCGCAGACGCCTGCGCTCAGTCGGGGACTTTACGTGCTCATCGATGGCGGCCAGGGCTCGCTGTTGAATTCGAAGCGGTTGCTTGGCGACGGCCCGGACGAACTGCTCACGCTGCGAGGCATTACGGAGATTCATGAGGATGACCACCGGCCGGTAGTGTTCGCCCTGCACCACCTCGCCAGCGTGCCTGATGACCCAGGCTGGACCGAGGTACGTGACGCCGGCCAGGATTTGCGCGCCGTGCCGGCGATTCATGACGAGCCGCCGGAGCCTGGCGCGCACCCGGCTGGGCGGTCGGGGATGGGCCGCCATGGCTCTGAGCAGCTGCCATCCCAGCGGCGTGTACTCATCGCCAGCTGCCGGTGGCCGGCGTCGCGCTCGATAGGCCGGTGTCCTATCAAGGATGGTAAGTAGCCGGCCGGGGTCGAACCGCTCCGGGTACAGCTGGGGCAGAAACACGATCTGTGATCGGAGGGCCGGGTTGGGGTCGGCGAGCAATTCCTCGGCGGCAGCCACCAACCGTTTCGAGACTGCCCGCCCCTTGACGGCGTCGAACAGCCGCCAGACGCTTTCTTCCGGACCACTGTCCCAGCGCTCCCAACCGAGCGGAGACCCGTACCGAAAGTGGTCGCGGAGAACTTTTACGAGGTCCGCTGAAGGACCAAGGTCGACGCCCCGGATCCTCAGCTTCTTCACCAGAGAGAGCAAACGGAAACCGTCGGACCAGCTTGCTGCCCCGGCGCTGACGAATCTGAAGAACTCATAGCGGTGTTCGCTGACCCTCCGGAACTTTCGAATCCCGGCAGCGTTACCTTTACCGGTCAGGTGATCCGAGTTTCCGGCAGGCCCTACGTAGGTGTCAGGCCGTACCCATGAAGATGATTCCGGCGGACAGAAGGCTAACCCCGAGACGGGTTCTCGTCCTGGTAGGCGTGATCGGCCTGATCGGCCTTGGCTTCGTGACGCTCAAACTCTGGCCACCGTCCGCCGAGTCAGTGGCACTCGCCGACCTCATCCTCCGAGCAGAGACAGCTGAACTGAACCTGGAGAGCCTGCCAGTCGGGTACCAGGGCCCTGGCAGTTCCGCCGAAACCGTGCGGCCCGCGCTGGATCACGTCCCAACGGAGCTCGCGAGATATTACGTCGGGACGCTTCTGGCACAGAAGGTCGCCGAGCATGAGGGAGGCATCCGAGGCCTAGCCGAAGCTGGGGGCGGTAACCGCATCGGCGGCGTGAAAGCGCTGGACCTCAGGGATGTCCACGTCTCCGGCCAGACCGCCAGAGTAAGGGCCGAGGTAACACTCTGGTTCAAGACCGCCCAGTTCTGGTATCAGCCGGTAACCAGCCAGCCAGCGGCGACCAATATTGTCGATCTGGATCTGCACCTGGTCAGGGACGCAGACGGGTGGAAGATCGACGAAGAGCACTGGCAGTTTGCTCCCGGTGGAGGCCCCTGACGCTAGACCCAAAGGTGTCACGCCGATAGACGGGTAGATTGTAGAAATGGCCAGATCGAGCAGACATCTTAGGCAAGCGACCCTCCTCGCGGTTGTTGCCTTCTCGGCATGCACACCGCAATCTGTGGCGCCGTCCCATTCACCTTCACCGGCGGCGATCCTTCCGGTCAATCCGATTTACTCGGGACGCGCCACGGCCTTCGACGTTAATGCAACGTTCGCCGAGAGCAGGAACGAGTCCTTTACGGTCCAGCGCAGCATCGGAGACAGCGGCAACCTCGGGCCCACCGGCGAGCCACACTCGTTCGGACCCGCCCCTATCGATTTCGCGGCCGGAGATCCATCGCGCGCGACCCTGCCGCACCTGATCGTGGCCAGGGTCGCCTCGGCCAGCGTCTCCATCGTGGACCACGCCGCTACGGGCTCGTCCAGCCTGTCCGACCTGTGCATTTTCAGCCGGCCCGAGGCCAACTCGCCGTGTGTCCTCGCGCTGGCGGCGGCCAGCAGCGCCACCCGGGTTGACTGCGCCGGGCGACACTCGGCCGAATCGTCGATCGCGGGTCTCAAGATCTTCGGGACCGACGTTCCCGTCACCGGGTCTCCAAACCAGCGCTTCACGAGCTCGACGCAGTACGGGCACGCCACCGGGACCATCAACTCCCGAGAGTTCGATTCAACCACGAACACGATGCGGGCCACCGCTATGACGGCGACGTTCAACTTTCCAACGGGATTCCAGGTCGTTCTCGGCACCATTGTGGTCGCCTCGTCGACCAGCGCGTGCGCAGCCTGAAGGACGACCCCCAGACGCGGTCGGGTTCGACGCGGTACACAAGGGTTGCCGGCGGATCACGGTCAGCGGTCGGTTTCCACCAGGACCAGTGTCCAGGTCGAAAGTTCTACTCGAATGGTCCGCTCGTTGCGGCCACCCGGACGGTACGGCACCGGAGCCAGCGAGCCATCTCCATCCGGCGAGGCGACCAGGCAACGCCGGATCCGGAGCTCATCAGGAAGACGGAGGGCGACCGATTGTGTCGTTGGTCCTTTCCGGGCCCGATCCCAGGTCAGGTCCGACTCGTCCAGCAGATTGACCAGGGAGATGATCACCCAGCCGGGCTTCGCCCGCATGCCGACCCAGATGCGGCCCGCGGTGGGCACCGAGGCGTATGGGAGGGAGGCGCGGAAGCTCGGCTCAGCACTATCGACGAACTGCGCCGCCACGTCGCGCAGCCTCGCGTCGCGCAGGAACTCCCGGTAGGCGACCGCGAAGTCGTAGTAGCGGCGCAATGTCCGCGCGGCCTCGGCCGGCAAGCGGACGTGCTTCGGGTAATAGGCATGCGTGAGCGCCTGGTCGCCTTCGCCTAGAAGAAGATGCCAGGCACCCACGGCGAAGATGACCGCGCTGAGCAGGGCCAGCGAACTGGCCGCCGCTCGGCGGGCGGGCCGGCTGCGCAGAAACGACGCGTAGGCAGCCAGAATGACGGGCTTCCCGGGCGCGAGGTCGTGCGTGCGCCGCACGAGCCGAACCAGGTCCGCATAGGTCACGTGGGGCGGCCAGACCTCGATGTAGGTGGCGACCTGATTCCGCCGGGCCACGTGCTCCACCGGCCACCCGTTGACGGCGTTGAAGATGACCCCGGCATCGTCGCCCCGGCGCCTGGCCACCCCGGCCGCCGCGTCGATAAAGCCGGCCAAGTCGCGGGCAACGTCTCGCAGCGTCCCGGCCTTCGTGTACCCAACCCTGGGAAAGCCGTACTGGTCAAGGTGGAACCCATCGAAGGGGACGGCCTGCAGCGTGCGACGGAAATCGCTGAGGAGGTGGCGGACCCAGGGTGAGTCCGGCGCGAGATCCATCAAGTGGAAGAGCCTGCCGAGCTGATAGGAGGAGCCATCGGGACGATACAAGCCCCAATGGCGGTGTTGACGGAAGAATTCTGGCTCCGCCGCATACACCGCCGCGTAGGCCAGGGCGGCCGTGCGCTGTCGATGACACGCCTCAATGCCACGTCGAACGGTCCCGAGGGACAGGCGTCGGCCGAGGGCGTCACGGAATTGGTCCCGGGGCGGAAGCAGGCGGTAGTGCCGGTACATCCAGTCGTAAAACTGCAGGCAGTTCAAGTGGTACCTGGCTGCCCTCGCCACGCGGCGCTCGATTCCCTGGTCAGTGTGACTGAACTCTGAGAGGAACCCGTAGCGAGGGTCGTCCCGCCATGACCGCAAGACATCGGCGGACGTGACGCCGCTCGACCCATCGCCATCGCCCTCCACGTCGAGTTCAACGACATATCCGTGCCGGGCTCTACCCGCAACCGTCACCGCGAAGTCGACTGCGGTAAGGCCGCGGTCCAGGGCGATCGATCGGCTGACCCGCCGGGGCGCCGCACCCGGCCGGATCACGGTGAGGCGTGCTCCGGCCTGGCGACGAGCCGAGGACTCGATTTCCGCTCGAAACGTTAAGGGCTCGGCCGGCTGGTAATACGCCTGGAGCGCATAGAAATCCCTGATGCGGAGGGTCATCCCAGCTCGAGCGCGTGACGGAGGATCAGATAGGTCGCGTGCGACCAGAGCAAGGGCTTGGCGACGGCTCCCCAGCGGGCAGTCCAGGCCGACACCTGGTCGGGACGCTGGGCGCCGATGACGACCTGCTCCGGGAGCCACCCCTGACCATCCGCGGCCCGCTCGACCCAGAGGAGCGCGCGGCGGGCCTTATCCCACTCACCCAGCTCGGCCCAGTACCAGCCGAGGTGGGCGGTCAGCAGCACCCATTCCCCGCCTCCGTAATATGTGTCCCCGAGGTAACGCCGAGTTCCCCCAGTCGGTCCGGTCAACGACTGGGCCAGTTGGTCCACGGTGCGACGCATCAGGGGATTGGCGGGCTCCACCAGCCGGAACGGCGTGGCGGCCCAGAGCAGGCTGGCATCGAGCTGGTCGGTCCCGAGATGCTTGCGCAACATCCCGTCCACGGTGCCGTGCTGCAGCACGAACGCCCGAACCGCGGCTGCCTCCTCGGCCCACTGCGAGGAATCCAGCAGGGCCGCCGCCGCCATCAGCCCGGCATGGATCGCCGACAGCGTGCTGACGTGGACCTGGTCGCTGTTCTCCTCCCAGCAGTCAGAACACGGTGTGTGCCAGAGCTGACCCAGATACCGAGCCACGAGCTGGACCGCCTCCGCCATGCCTGGGAGCGAGGTGCCGGCGGACAAGGCATAGGCCTGGAGGGACCAGAGCCAGCTCCCCAATCCGTCCAGCTGGAAGTTTGGCCAGTGATCATCATGGAGCAGACCGTCCGGCGGGTAGCGCGCTCGGATGTACTGCCCATCGGCCACTGGCAGCCCAGCCCGCGATCGCGCCACCGCCGACTCCGCCTTGCCTGCCTCGCGGAGGACGACTCCGATCGCCCACTCGTGGAACCGCCGTGCGCTGTTGGACTCGCCAGCCACGTGCATCGCATGGGCGATGAACGCGCCGTCGCGAAACCAGCTGTACTGATAGTTGGGAAAGGTCGGGGCCGCCAGGTAGGCGCCGGAGGGCGCCTGGCCATCCCGAATGACCCGGCGGCTGACCTCGACCAGGGATGGCGCGCTCATCAAATCTTCAGGGCGCCGGCCGTCAGGCCCCGCACGAAGTAGCGCTGGAACGTGATGAAGACCACGATGACGGGAACGATGGCGATCAGGGAGGCCGCAAAGACGAGGCCCCACTGGGTCTGGTGCGCGCTCTGGAAGAGCGCGATGGCCATGGGCAGCGTCTTGTTCGCGTCGGTGTTGATGGCGGTCACCGCCCAGGGGAATTCGTCCCACGCGTAGAGAAACGTGAAAATCCCGACCGTCGCCAGCGCGGGAGTCGAGAGCGGCAGCACGATCCGGGTGAAGATCACGAGATGCCCTCCCCCATCGACCTGGACCGCCTGTTCGAGCTCGCGCGGGAGCTGCTCGAAGAAGGCTCGCAGCAGGTAGGTGTTGAGAGACAGGCTGCTCGCGATGTAGACAAAGACCAGTCCCTGCCGGCTGTCGAGCAGTCCCAGCGTCTTGGCGAGCAGGAACTGGGGGATCACGAGCATGAGCCCAGGGATCATCAACGTGAGCAGGAGCGAATAGAAGAGCAGCGTCTTGCCGGCAAAGGCAAAGCGGGCGAAGGCGTATGCCATCATGGCCGACAGCAAGACCGACAGGATGGTGGTGCTGATGGCCACCGCGAGGCTATTGGTAAAGAACACACCGAAGCTGTTGAGGGACCAGGCGTCCACAAAATTCTGGAGCGTCGGGTGCGTGGGGAAGAACTGCGGTGGGGTCTCGATGATGTACACGTTTGCCTTCAGAGCGGTGGCGATCATGAAGACCAGCGGCAGGGCGGCGAGCACAGCCCCGCCGATCAGGGCTCCGTAGATTGCGGCCTTGCGCCCCTGCGCGCCAGTCAATACTCCACCTCACGCCGCAGGAATCGGACCTGCAGCAGACTGAGGCCGAAGATCACCGCGGCCAGCAAGTATGACAGGGCCGCGCCGTATCCGAAATCCAGGTAGTCGAAGGCCTGGTGATACATGTAGCTCAGCAAGACTTCTGTCTGGTGCAGCGGAGCCCCGCCGGTCATCAGGTACACGGAGATGAATACATTGAAGCTGCCGATGACGAGCAGCACCAGGACGAAAAGCATGACCGGCGCCATGAGCGGGATGATGACCCCGGTGTAGCTCCGGATCGTCCCGGCGCCGTCCACCGCCGCTGCTTCGCGCATCTCTTTGGGGATCGACTGCAGGGCGGCCAGGAAAATCAGCATCGACCATCCCACCCCCTTCCACACCCCCAATAGGCCGATGGCGAAGAGCGCCGTCGGCACGTTCTGGAGCCACCCGATGTATCCGGGAAGAATATGCAGGACGTCGTGCAGGACGTAATTCGCGAGCCCGGCATCCGAGCTGAAGACGTACTTGAAGAGAATCGACACCACGACCCAGGAGGTGATCACGGGAAGGTAGTAGAGCGTGCGAAAGAACACGCGCAGCCGCACGATACTGTCCAGCAGGATGGCCACCACCAGACCCAGGACGATCTGGGTCGGCACGGTGCCGATCGCGTACAGAACCGTGTTCCGCAGGGCCACCCAGCTGATGGGATCGCGCAGCACCGCCGCATAGTTCGCCAGGCCGACAAACTGGCTGACGCGTCCCGGCATCAGCTGCCAGTGGTAGAAGCTGATCTGTAAGGCCTTCGCCAGCGGGTAGAGCATGAAGGTGGCGAAGACCAGGTAGCCGGGCGCCAAGAACAGGTAGGGCGTGAGGCGCCGGCGGGCCCGCGGACCGAGCAACCGGCCTAGCACGAGAGGCCGGGGAAGTACGGCTTCCCCGGCCCCGCCGAGCGAGACAGTGCTAGCTCCCCTTGAGGAGGCCATCAATCGTAGTCGCGGCTTGATCCAGCGCCTGCTGCGGCGTGGCCTGGCCCTTGATTGCCAGGGTGACGGCCGTGCCAATGGCATCGTCGATCTTTGGCCAGGCCGGGCTTGGGGTCCGAGCCTTGGCCGTCTTCAGCTGCTGCTGGAAGACCGCGAAGAACGACGGCAGGTCCGGACTGCCGGCAAGCTCGCTGAGCACTGGCATCTGCCCGATGTTCCCCATCGTAACCTGCGTCTGACGCGAGAGCATGAACCGGATGAACTCTTGTGCCTCAGCTTTGTGCTGGCTCTCCTTGAACAGGACGATGTCCTCTCCACCAACGACGGAGGATGACCCGCCCTTGCCCGCCGGGATGGGAGCCAGATCGACGGTCTTGCTGGGATACACAGCCTTGAAGATTGGAACCATCCAGGGACCGTCCAGCACGTTGGCATAGACGTCCTTTGCGTACCCAACATCGGTGTGGGGATCCCCGCCCAGAACGCTGGGGCCCATCTGATGCGATTTGTAGAGGTTCACAAACCAGGTGAGTGCCGCGACGCTATCGGGTCCATTCAGGTATCCCGAGGCCTTGGTGACGCTGTCATCGGTCACGTTACCGCCAAACGTCCACAACCACGGCAGGAAGTTCCAGCCTCCGGTTCCGCCCTCGGCGTACCCAAACTTGTCCTTCCCGTTGCTCATCTTGGCCACGTCGCTGGTGAACTCATCGACCGTCGCCGGCGGGCTCGAGATCCCCGCCTGCGCGTACATTGCTTTGTTCCACAGCAGAACCCTGGTATTGGTGTCAAGCGGCAGGCCGTAGTAATGCCCCTTGAACTGGTTGGTGGACAGCGGCCCAGGGAACACTTTGCTGCTAAAGGTATTGAAGTCGGTCATCGCGGTGTCGAGCGCCACGAGCGCCCCCAGATCGGCCAGCTCGGGAACCCAGATGATGTCTGCTCTGATGACGTCTGGGGACTGTCCGCCGGCGATGGCCGTCAGCAGTTTCTTGTGAAAAGTGTCATATGGCACCGCCTGGGCCTGGATCTTGATGTTGGGATGGGCCTGCTGAAAGGCAGCCACCACCTTCTCGTTGAAAACCTTTGTTTCCTCGGGGTTGTAACCGTGCCAGAAGGTTACCGTGACTGTCGACGCCGTGGGCGTGGACTGGGCACACGCGGCCCCGAGGATTGCGACCCCACCCAGCAGGGTCAGTAATCGTGCGCTTCGCCGTTTCATTGCTCCTCCTCCATGAGATCCCGTCTCGCTGATTGATTCGACCGTCAGGTGATAAGCCCCAAACTGGGATCGCTTCAGACCACCTCCTTTAGTGCGCCGGTGGCAATGGCATCTCAGGCCTCTGCGATCAACGCCAATCCATGCGGCTCGCCCGCCACGGGGAGACTGAACAGCTCTCGCAGCACGAGCGTCGCCGCCCCGATGGCCCAGGCCTGATCGCCCCAGGGCTGGATGACGACATCTAACTCGTCGGCCAATCCGTCGAATGTCATCTTCCGGATCGTCTCGGTCATGGGGTCGAACATGGCGGGCCCGAGGCGGGTCCCCTCACCACTCACGATCAACCGCTCCGGATTCAGAAGGGTGACCAGGTTGGCCAGGGCCAGCCCTAGCTGCTGACCCGCTTCAGCCAGGACGGCGGTGACGACCGCATCCCCTGACCCTGCCAGCTCGACCATCTCGTCGGTGGCAACCTGCCGTCCGAGACGGGCGGATATGCGGTTCACCAGCACCGGCTCACTCACCAGCGCTTCGAGGCAGCCCGAGCGCCCGCACTGACAGGGTGGGCCGTCGGGCGCGACGACGGTGTGGCCGAACTCGCCGGCGCCGCCGATGGCGCCCCGGTAGATCTCGCCATTGAGGACGATGCCAAGTCCGACCCCGCGGCCGACTGTGACGGTGAGGAAGTGTCTCAAGCCAACGCCCGCGCCGAACCACTTCTCGGCCACGGCCAGAGTGTTGACGTCGTTGTCGACCCAAACCGGGATCTGCAGTTTCCGGCGGAGCGGCTCGCTCAGGGCGACGTCCCGCCAGTGCAAGATGTGCGAGTAGCGGCAGACACCCTGCCCGGCATCGATCACGCCGCTCAGACCTATCCCGATGCCGAGCACGATCTTCCGCTTGATGCCCGATTCGGCCAGGGCGTTCCGGACCGCCTCTTCGATGGCGGCCAGGGCCGCGCGGGGATCGCCAACCAGGCGCGCCTCAGACTCCGCCGAGTGAATCACCTCGGCCGCCAGGTTGGTGATCACCGTGGTCAGACCGTGCTCGGTGAGCTTGATGCCGAGCACGTAGCCGGCGCGCTCGTTGAGGCGGAGGAAGACGGGCGGCCGGCCCAGTTTCGAGGGACCGATGGGCATCTCCGAGAGAACGCCCATCCGCATGAGCCGGGCGACGATGCCCGAGATGGTGGCTGGGCTGAGCTTGCTCTGGCGAGCCAGCTCGGCACGCGAGATCGGTCCGCCGCCCTTGACCAGGTTGACCACCAAGCTGGTGTTCAGGTCGCGCATATGATCGCGGTTCGCCTTCTGGATCGCCATTACTTTATTCGCTGATTAAACATACTCGGGTTAGGCTTGTCAAGTGGGATTTCTTGGGCCGCGTGGACGTCGGTCGGCCGAGCCGCAACCTAAGCCAGCAGGGAGTTAGGAGCGGGCCACGTTGGGCCGGCCTGGCTCAGGCGACTACTGATCTAGGGGGCCTGGTTCCGCGGCCACGAACTGCAATACCCCCACCCCTTCCCTCCCCCTAGAGGAGGGGATGGAGGAGGGGGGAGGGGATTCGGTCGGAACTCTCAGGCGTTACGGGACGGTTGGCTGCTGCCCAGCATTCTCCTGGGCCTCGCGCGCCGCACTTTCACCCGACTCGTGCGTCGCGGTCTCGTTTGGCGTGTGTATCCCGCCGCCGGGCCGCTGCCCGGAATTCTCCTGGGCCTCGACCGTCGCACTCTCACCGGACTCATGCGTCGCGGTCTCGTTGGACTTGAACGTTCCGGGGCTGACACTAGCCGACGGCGATGGCGTGGTCGCCGCGTTGGCGGCCAGCGGTCCCAGCAACGTGGCACCGATCACGCCGCCAGCGATCAGCGATCCGGCGATGCCGACGACCGTCGCAATCTTCTGCTTTGGGGTCATAAGGCTTCTCACCTCCTGCTTACGTGGATAGCCGCGGGCGGAGAAGGTTCCCCGCTGTTCCTGAGTCTGCCGGCGTCAACCTTTCAAAAGGGTTACGCCGCCGCCGATCTTCAGGATTCCTCGTCTTCCAGGAGGGCCGAGGCGTCGAGTCTGGGCCGTCGCGCCGGTAGAGCGCCACCAGCGTCAGGAACTCGTGCCGCAGCGTTCCGGCCGCCGCCAGTGAGGTGACCTCGCCCTGATCGTACTGGGGCTGAGCCTCGACCCGGTCAGAGCTAGGCGGCTTCGGAAAGTCTCGTACCGACCGCCTGGCGCAGAAGGGCGGCAACGTCCTCGAGCTTGTTGGCCCCGGTGGACCAGCCCAGCTTCCGGGTCGTTCCGTCAGCCAGCCTGAGACCGAGTTGCCCTCCCAAGAACCCCTTCTTGACCTGCACATCCAGGATCTGGTCGGCGCCAATCACCTGGTTTTTGGCATTGAGGCGGACGAGGTCGCCGGCCGTACTGTTCGTGATCATGGCGACCCGGCTGGCCTGAACGCTGTTGACCAGCGGGGCCAAAATTAGCACGCCCAGGAGGCCAAACTGGCTCTGGACAGTTCTCAACACCATGTAGCCGGTGGTGCCCTTGACCAGCACCAGGCTGTCGGGGAAGACTGCCAGGTTGTCGTAGCCTTTGACGTCCCTGATCACGCCCAGGGGTCGCAGATCGCTCAACTCTCCTTCTAACGGCGACTTGTCCGGCTCCCTGCGCCATCGCGGCGGAAGAGGGCGACCAGCGTCAGGAACTCGTGCAGCAGCGTCCCGGCGGCCAGCGAGGTGACCTCGCCGTGGTCGTACTGCGGCTGCACCTCGACCAGGTCAAAGCCGACGAACTGCAGCCCCCGTAGGCCGCGGACCAGGCGGAGGGCGTCTCGGCTGCTGGGTCCGCCCACCTCGGGGGTTCCGGTCCCAGGCGCGAAGGCCGGGTCGATGAAGTCGATGTCGAAACTCAGGAAAACCGGTCCCTTGCCCACGCGTTCGCGGACTTCGACCAGCACGTCGTCCACGCCGCGCTCCAGGAGCACCTCGGTCGGAATCAGGTGCAGCCCCAAGGCCTGGGCGCCACCCCGATCCTCGGACCCGTAGAGGGAGCCGCGGATCCCGATCTGCACGGCGCGTGCTGGATCGATCAGGCGTTCCTCGATCGCGCGGCGACACCAGGTCCCATGCGTATAGCGCTCGCCCCAGTAGCTGTCCCAGGTATCGGTGTGCGAGTCGAAGTCGATCAGACCCAGGGGGCCAAACTGCTTGGCGGCCGCGCGCAGTTCGCCGAGGGTGATGGAGTGGTCCCCGCCCAGGGCCAGCGGCACCACGCCCGCCGCAAAGACTGGCGCCAGCCCCTGCTCGATGACCTGGTAGGTCGCCTCGACGTTGCCGGGGATGACTGCCAGGTCACCACGATCGACCGCGGAGAGGTAGTCGAAGATCGCGATACCCTGCTCGACGTTGTAGGGGCGGAGCAGCCGCGAGGCCTCGCGGATCGCCGCAGGCCCGAAGCGGCCCCCGATCCGGTAACTCACGGCGGTATCAAAAGGAATGCCGACGATCGCCGCGTCGACCCCCGCCAGGTCGCTGACCTGGGGCAGGCGCATGAAGCTGCCGATGCCGGTGAAGCGCGGTGCGACCATCGCGTCTATGGGCCGGTATTTAGGCACGAGCCAGCTCCGATTCGACCGCCTTCATGCTCTCTTCGTGGATGATGCCGACCACCTGGTTGCGCAGCTCGGCGAAGCGCGGGCCGCTCACCATGTCGAAGGTCCGCGGCCGGGGCAGGTCGACGTTGAGGGTGGTGCGGATCCGGCCAGGGCGGTTCGTCATGATGTAGATCACGTCGCCCAGGAAGATCGCCTCATCGATGTCATGGGTGACGAACAGCACCGTCTTGCGATAGCGTTGCCAGAGATCGGTCAGCATCTCTTGCATGATCTGGCGGGTCAGAGCATCCAGCGCGCCGAACGGCTCGTCCATCAGGAGCACCTGCGGATCGTTGGCCAGGGCCCGGGCGATGGCCGCCCGTTGTTTCATCCCACCCGACAGGGCCTTGGGGTAGGCTTCGGCGAAGCCGTCCAGCTTCATCAGGTGGATCAGCTCGTTGGAGCGCTGCTGGCGCCCAGGCCTCGGCGTCCGCTTGATCTCCATCCCGAACTCGATGTTCCGCCGCACCGACAGCCAGGGGTAGAGCGAGTAGGACTGGAAGACCATGCCGCGATCGGCACCCGGCTCGGTCGCCGGCTTGCCGCCGACCAGCACCTCGCCTTCGCTAGGCGTCACCAACCCGGCCGCCACCATCAGCAGGGTCGACTTCCCGCAGCCCGATGGCCCCACGATGCAGGCGAACTGGCCGTCGGGCACGGTCAGCGAGATCCGGTCTAAGGCCCGCACCTGGGCCTTGTGGGTGACGTACTGCATGGCCACGTCGATCAGCCGGATTTCGCTCATCGGTGCACCTTTTCCACATAGGGGAAGGCCGCTCGATGGATGGCGGTGATCGCGTAATCGGTAATCAGCCCGAGGAGGCCGATGGTGATGATGGCGGCGATAATCCGGTCAGACCGGAGAAAGCGTTCGGAGATGAGGATGAAGCTGCCGATGCCCCGCTCGGCGGCTACGATTTCGGCCACGATCAGGTAGGTCCAGGCCCATCCCATGGTGATCCGCAGCGCATCCACCACCTCGGGGAAGGTGGCGGGCAGAAACACCTTGTAGAAGACCGTCCAGCGTGAGGCGCCGAGGGTGTAGGCCACGTTAAGCATCTCATCCGGGACCCGGTGGGCGATGTCCATCACCATCAGCACCAGCTGGAAGAAGACGCCGATCCAGATGATCATCAGCTTCTCGTTCTCGCCCAGGCCGATCAGGAGCAGGAGCAGCGGGATGAAGGCCGAGGCCGGCATATAGCGGATGAAGTTGATGGGGGGCTGGAAGAAGGCCCGGACCACCTCGAACGAGCCCATCAGCAGGCCGAGAGGGACGGCCATGACCGCCGCGATCAGGAAACCGGCGATGATCCGAAAGGCGCTCCAGGCGACGTCGTCCAGGAAATGCCGGTGCTGGATGGCGTCCACCCAGGCTCTCCAGACCTGCACTGGACTCGGTACGAAGAGCGGATTGTTGATGATCACCGAGGCGGCTTGCCACGCCACGAGGATGACGACGAAGCTGCCGATGCCGAGGGTGAGTCGCGCCCGGCCAGGGATTGCTTGCTTGGGCGTCAGGTAGATGCGCAGCAGGCCGCGGCGCCGGCGCTGCTGGGGGGCAGACACCGCCGGCGCCGCCTGGGCCGCCGAGACCCGCTGACTCACGATGGAATTACAGGCTGTTGATAAAGCTAGGATCGACCGCGTCGCTCGGATTCACGGTGGTGTCGATCTTGCCCTGCGTCTTCCAGAAGTCGGCGGCCGCCTTCACGTTGTCGAAGATCTTTCCATGGCTGCTGCTGGTGCCCATGACCTGTTTTCCGGCGCTGAGGTCATACAGCGTCATGGTGTCCAGGTCGGCCTTGACGTCATCCGACGACTCGCCGACCGCGTCGCCGATGATCTTGAGGGCGTCGGCCGTGTTCTGCTGCATCCAGGTGAAGGCCTCGTAGTACGCCTTCATGAAGTCCTTGACCGTGTCCGGGTACTTCTGGACGAAGTCCTTACGGAAGGCGAAGCTGTCCATGATCAGGTCGGGGTACTCTTTGGACGACACCAGGACGCGACCATCCGCGCGCGCCTTGGTGGCCTTGGTCAGCCAGGGCTCCCAGGTGACGGCGACGTCGACCTTGCCCGCCACGAAGGAGGCGCCCGCCTCGCCCGACTTCATGTTCTGTTCCTTCACGTCCTTCAGCGACAGGCCATTCTTGAGCAGCACCTGCGCCAGGAACCACTCCGAAACCGATCCCTGGTTGACCGCGACGGTCTTGCCCTTGAGGTCGGCGACCGTCTGGATGGTGTTCTTGGCCAGGATGCCGTCGCCGCCCACGGACGCGTCGATGGGAAACACCTCGACCGCCTGCACGCCGTTCGACTGCTGGCGGGCGAACGCGTCAACCGTGGAGGCCATGCCTTCCAGGCGTCCCGCGGCCAGGGCGATAAAGCGGTCGTTGGGGTCCTCGACGTCCTTGAAGCTGACGTCCAGGCCGTGATTCTTCCAGATGTTTTTGGAGTTGGCAAGGTAGATCAAGGCGTACCCGGTCCAGGTCGAAGAGGCGATGTGAATGGTGCCGGAGTACTTCGTGCTCGTCGTCGTGGTTGACGATCCGCAGGCGGACAGGACAAGAGCAGCCAGCATGAATAGCGGAAGAACCGACCGCTTACCGAACATGGAATCCCCTCCCAGGGCAGACTCGGCGCCAGCGGCGGAGCGGCCTCGGCGGCGCCGGAGCCGGGCCGCGAGCCCATATCGTACACGCTGCCGCGGGCACGCATGCACGACGGGGAGGTATCTGCACGTTGGGGCACGCAGGCACGGCGAGGGGGCTTCGAGACCCCCTCCCCTGACCCCTCCCCGCAGGGGGGAGGGGGAGGGGTTGCTATGTTGGGAGATCCGAGAATGGACAACAGGTTGAAGGTCGTCCGAGCGAGCGACCGGCGCCCGGACACGGCCAGTGGCGCGATGGTGCGGGAAGCCGCCATCTCGCGGGGGCTGGTGGGAGCCGAGCAGCTCTGGGTCGGCTATGTCGAGCTGCCGCCCGGGATGCGATCGGCACCGCACCACCACG
>DASQAY010000145.1:0-18653 GCA_035635515.1 Candidatus Eiseniibacteriota bacterium
CAAGTCGGCCGTGGACCCGGGGCTCCTGGGCGACCTGCTAGAGGGGCAGGCTCGCCCCGGGCACTTCAGAGGGGTGCTGACGGCCGTGCTGAAGCTGTTCGAGCTGGCTCAGCCCAAGCGCGCCTACTTCGGCCAGAAGGATATCCAGCAGCTGCTGTTGGTCCGCCAGCTGACGAGGGACTTCGCGCTGCCGGTGCACGTGGTCGCGTGTCCCACCGTCCGGGAGCCCGACGGGCTGGCCCTCAGCTCCCGCAATGTCTACCTGACCGCCGAGCAGCGGCAGCAGGCGCCCGTGATCTTTTCGGCGCTCCGGGTGGCCGACGCGGCCTTTCGGGCGGGTGAGCGCGACCCCCGGCGCCTGGAACTGCAGGCCCGGAACCTGATGGCTGCGGCGCCCGGCCTTGGGGTTGATTACATCGCCTGCTTTGACGAGATCGGCCTGCAGCGGCCAGCGAGGGCTACAGCGGGCAATATATTGGCGACCGCTGTTAAACTGGGATCCACAAGATTGATCGATAACGTCGTGCTGGGGGCGGGAAGCGACTGAAGTCACGTTCGTCCAAAGGGAAGCCGTCCGCCTCGGCTCAAAAATCCAAGGCCGCTAAGAAGAAGAGGTCGACCACCCGGATCGCGTCCCGGGTCAAGGTCGCCCGGAAGACGGTCCACGCCCGCAAGCCTGCCTCCGCCAGGCATGAGCGCCCGGCAGCCGGGGTAACCCCCTCGAACGACGGGCGCTCGGCTGCCCGCCCTGCCCAGGCTGCCATCGCTCCCGGTCCGCACCCTGGCATCCTGGCCACGCCCACGGTCGTCCAGGTGCCTGCCAGCCCCGGCCTCCTGCCACCCCGGTCGGCCGGGCCCAGCGCCTCGTTCCCACCCCGGACCGGCGCCCGCTTCGGCATCCCGCCTCGGCCCGGGTTCGGCGCCCCGCCCCCGCCCCCGCCTCCGCCGCCGGCGCCGCCCAAGCCGGCCCCGGTGGTCACCTTCCGGTTTCCGCAGGCGCAACTGGACAAGCTGATCAAGGAGGCGCTGGCGGAGGACATCGCCGAGGGCGACCCCACCAGCCAGGCGCTGTTCCCGCCCCGGCTCAAAGCCCGCGCCAAGCTGGTCGCCAACGAGGATGGGGTGCTGGCCGGCCTGCCGGTGTTCAAGCGGGTCCTGGAGCTGGTGGACAAGAACATCACCTTCGAGGCTCGCGCCACCGACGGCATGGCGCTGGCCGGGGGTCAGCTGGTGGCCCGTATCTCCGGCCCGGCGCTCAGCGTGCTGCTGGCCGAGCGGACGGCCCTGAACTTCATCCAGCATCTCTCGGGCATCGCCACCCAGACCGCCAAGTTCGCGAACGCCGTCAAGGGCACCAAGACCCGCATCCTGGACACCCGCCGGACAACTCCGGGCATGCGCTTCCTGGAGAAGTACGCGGTGGAGGTGGGCGGCGGGATGAGCCATCAGCGGACGCTGGCTGACCGGCTGGTGGGGACCGAGGCGCACCTGGCGCTGAGCGACGGGGTGGCGAGCATCGTGCGGACCCTCAAGAAAGCCCACCCCGGCAAACGCATCGAGCTGACGGTGACCAACATGAACGAGCTGGAGCAAGCGCTGCTGGCCCGGGTCAACATGGTGATGCTGGACAACTTCCCGCCCGGCCAGGTCCGCCAGGCCATCGCGCTCATCCAGGGCCGGGCCAAGGTCGAGGTGTCCGGCAAGGTCGGCCTCGACAATGCCCGCGCCTACGCGCTGGCTGGCGTTGACTACATCTCGGTCAGCCAGCTCACCCAGTCGGTGAAGGCGTTCGACCTCAGCCTTCGGATTTCTCGCTAAGCCCGAATCCACCGAAACGAACTTGCATCTTGGGCGCGGATGCGAGCGATCCGTGCGTTGGCTCCTGCGCGCGCTCGGTTACGCACCAACGGGTGCGCGCCCTCGCGTGCTCGTCGCCGCCTTCGGCTTCATCTCGCCCCGCATCCCAATCTGCTTCGTCCGCTCGGTGGATCCGGGCTAGGCCTTTTTGTCGGTCGTCCGCCGCGTCGGTTGACTCGGCTGACTCGGCTGGGTTGGCGCCGGGTGCCACCGCTCATCCAGCAAGATCGCGATCACGCCCAGCATGATCACGATCCCGATGTTCTGCGGGTTGAGCACGGCGGCGAGCAGGGCGATCAGGCCGATGCCGACAGAACGTTCTCTCACGCCGAGAGTGTAGAAGGAATCCCTGTCTCCCTCACGGAGAGGGTCACAGGTGAGGCCGCGGCAGCTTGCTGGCCGCGACTCCGAGCACGAACAGCAGCGTCAGCGCCAGCAGCGGGATGGCGAGGGAGAGCGTCTGCCGGAGCGGCCCACCGGGCCCGGCCAGACTGTCGCCGGTCAATTCGCCCGCAGTCAGGCAATAAGCCGTTCCGGGGCCGAAGGCGTCGTGCGCCGCGGCCAGCGACTCGGGGGAGGTCTCCAGCCGCCAGTCGGCGGCCGGCCGGGCGGGGTCGACGCTGTTGAAGGCCACCACAGCCTTGATCTGCGGGAACCTGGCGGGCAGGTCGCGCCCCGCCTCCCGCAGCCACTGAGCCTTGTCCCCGCCCGCCTCCACGGATCCAAACTCGCTCAGCATCACGGGCTTGTCGCGGCTGAGGGCCTGCAGCTGCTCGTACCCCGGCGAAACCAGGTCTACCAGCGGCGTCCAGGGCCGGTCCGGCGCGGTCCCCCCGTTGTAGGCCTCCAGGGCGACCCAGTCGACCTGCGGGTCGCCAGGGTAGAGCCGCACCAGCGGCGCGTCGGGCCGCCCGGCCACGTCGAACACCCAGAGGACGTTGTTGGCACCGGCGTTGGCAAAACGGTCATGGAGGCGCCGCCAGACGGCCACCAGGTCGGCTTCCCGGTTGCCCGTGGCGTTCCAGGCGTAGGAGTGCCGGGCGTCGTCCAGGCCGGGCATCGGGGCCAGGAAAACCGGGTCGCCGTAGTCCGCCAGCGTGGTAGCCCACCGGTCGATGTACTCATCCCACCCGCCGGCGATGATGTCCGCCAGGGGGACAGCCTCCGGCGGCCAGCTGATGAATGGCCAGGCGCCGTGGCCGCGCACGGCTCGCAGCTGCTGCCCGTCCAGCGTCGGATTGGCGTCTGGCTGCCAGCCCTGCGACCAGTGGACAATGGCGGCTGGCTGCCCCACCTTCCCCTCCAGCTCGGTTAGCGGATCGAGAGAGGCCGGAACCCCGTCCACCTGGGCACCCCAGGCGACTGTGCAGGCCACCGGGTCCTGCGCCGCGACCGCGATTGGCGCCAGGCCGGCAAGTCCCAGCAGGACCAGCACGCCGGCGGCGGGCCTGCGGGGCATGCCACTGCAATGCCGCTGTCGGGGGGGACCTTGCTGGCCTAAAGGGGACTGGGTGCTTCCGCCGGGGCCACCGGCCGCTCCGAGCTCCAGACGGTTCGGCGCCGTCCGCGCTGGCTCAAGGCGAGCTGCGCATAGCGGTACCCCTCGTCGATGTAGGTCTGCGTGTGGCCGAAGTCCATCGAATGCTTGAGAAAGCCGACGGATGGCCGGAGGTGCACGATCTCGGCCTTCCGCCCCAGCCGTTCCATGGTCCACCGCGTCCGGTGCTGGGCGGCGATCTGGAACGCGTGGTCGACGACCGCATTCATCGAGCCCAGCGGCGCGGCCAGCCGCCCGGCGTAGCCGCAGTCGAGCACGTACACCCGGCGCGCCCCCAGCTCCACGGCGGTCTCCAATCCGGTCGGATCGACCATCCCGCCGTCGACGTGCTGGCGGCCGTCGATGGTGATGGGTGGGAAGACCCCCGGGATCGCCGAAGATGCCAGCACGGCCGGCGTCAGCGGTCCGCTGGAGAAGACGGCTTTGCGCCCATTCGAGAGGTCGATGGCCACCACGTGCAGGGGCACGGTCAGATCTTCGAAGGTGTGTACCCGCAGGTACCGGGCCAGCAGCCGGGTGATCCCTCGGCCGTCGTACAGCGAGGGCCGCCGGCGGACCATGTTGCGTGCCGCCCGCCACCAGACCATGTCGAAGCTGGCCCGGGTGATCTGCCGCCAGACCTCGGCCAGCCGGTCGAGCGAGGTCCCCGTCGGGTCGCTGGCCACCCAGGCGCCGTTCCAGGCCCCAACCGAGGTCCCGACCACCAGGTCGGGCTTGATCCCCGCCTCCAGCAGCGCCCGCAGCATGCCCACCTGGGCGGCGCCCCGGGCCCCGCCGCCGGACAGGGCAAAGGCGGTCTTCTCCTTCCTCCAACCGATCATGTGGACCTCAGCCTCACCGGGCTCTGCACTAAGTTTAGGTCGGCGCCAAGGAAAGGGGTAGCCCGTGAATGCAAAAGACCTGGCGCGGCGCGGACAAAATGGTGCCTCCATCCAACACGATGCCTGCGCCAGCTTGATACACTTCTTGTGCTCGGCGTTTCAGCCTCAACCCTGACGACCAACGAGTGCCAATACTTAAGGAAGGTGGTGTCCCCGATTTGACTGATCTCCATTCCTCTCACGATTCCGAACCCGCCGCGATGTCCATGGCGGACTACCTCAGAGAGGAGGAGATTAAGAGCAAGCCCCTCGCCCACGGTGACATCATCGACGGCGTGGTGGTCCGGGTCGATCCGGACGAGGTGCTGGTGGACGTGGGCTCCAAGTCCGAAGGCGTCATTGCCGCCCGCGAGCTGGGCACCCACGGCGACCCGGACATGGTCGAGCTCCACGCGGGCGACCTGATCAAGGTCTTCGTGCTCCAGCCTGAGAACGAAGACGGCAACGTCGTCCTCTCACTGCGCCGCGCCCGGGCCGAGTCGGTCTGGTTGAAGGCGCAGGACAAGCAGACGTCGGGCGAGCCGATGGAGGCCGACGTGCGAGAGCAAAACAAGGGCGGCCTGATCGTGAACATCATGGGCCTGCGGGGCTTCCTGCCCACCTCCCAGGTGGCGCGCGCCTATAGCTCCAACCTGGAAGAGCTGGTCAACCAGCGAATCTCGGTGAAGATCATCGAGGTCAACCGGAAGCGCAACCGGTTGATCGTCTCGCAGAAGGCGGCCTATGACGAGGACCGGGCGCGGCAGCGATCCGAGCTGTTCGAGCGCCTCAAGGTGGGGGACGTGGTCCGCGGCAAAGTCTCCGGGTTGACCTCCTATGGCGCGTTCGTCAACCTGGGCGGGGCCGACGGCCTGATCCACATCTCCGAGCTGTCCTGGGACCGGATCGGCAGCGTGGCCGACGTCCTCCAGGTGGGCCAGGAGGTGCGGGTCAAGGTCATCAAGCTGGACCCCGAGCAGGCCCGCATCTCGCTCAGCATGCGCCAGCTCTCGGAGGATCCCTGGGAGCAGGTCACCACCCGCTTCCGGCCAGGCGCGATCGTCGAAGGCGAGGTCACCAAGATCAAGAAATATGGCGCGTTTCTCCAGCTGGGAGACGGCGTGGAGGGCCTGCTGCACATCTCCGAGCTCAGCTGGGACCACGTGGAGCGGGTCGAGGACGTGGTCCAGGTGGGCCAGCCCCTGCGGGTCAAGGTCCTGCAGGCCGACGAGACGCGTCGCCGGATCAGCCTGTCGTTGAAGCAGGTCGAGGAGCCTCGTGAGGGAGGCCAGGAACCGGAGCCGGTGGCGGCCAGCTACCCGGAGCCGGAGCCCGAGCCGGCGCCGGTCGCGGACCGTGAGCCCGCCTACGCAGAGGTCAGCGCCTCACCGCAGGGCTGACCTAGGCAGACTTAAGCTTTTCTAATCCGTGAGCACGCGGACCCCCGGCGCATTACAATGCCGGAAACGTGGGTGTTTGGACCTGCCTCGCGAGTGGTACGAATTGCAGGAAGAATCCGGGTATCGTAGTAGTTGTAAGGTCTAGGGAGATTCTGGTTGTACCCATTTGAGCGTTTTACGGAGCGGGCCAAGAAGGTCCTGACGCTCGCCCAGGAAGAGGCCGAGCGGTCGCATCACTCGTACATCGGCACCGAGCACCTTTTGCTCGGGCTTTTGCGCGAGGGTGAAGGCCTGGCCGCCAAGGTGTTGAACAACCTTGGGGTCGAGATCAGCAAGGTGCGCGCCACCATCGAGTCGGTGCTGGGTCGCAACGAGCGCATCATCATTCAGCAGATCATCCCGACCTCGCGGGTGAAGAAGGTCATCGAGATCTCCTTCGAGGAAGCGCGCCGGATGGGCAACAACTATGTCGGCACCGAGCACCTGCTTCTCGGGCTGCTCATCGAGGGTGAGGGCATCGCTGCCCACGTGCTCGAAGACCTGGGCGCCAACCTGGAGAAAGTGCGCGGCGAAATCGACCGCTTGCTCCATGAGAGCGGGCTCGAGGAAGAGGCCGCCACCGCCAAGAAGCCTTCCAAGACGCCCCTCCTGGACCAGTTCTGCCGGGACCTGACGGACCTGGCCATCAAGAACGCGCTCGATCCGGTGATCGGCCGCGAGAGCGAGATCGAACGCGTCGTCCAGATCCTGAGCCGGCGGACCAAGAACAACCCGGCCCTGATTGGTGAGCCAGGGGTCGGCAAGACCGCCATTGCCGAGGGGCTGGCCCAGCAGATCGTGCTGGGCAACATCCCCGAGTCACTGCGCGGCAAGCGCGTGCTGACCCTGGACATGGGCGCCCTGGTGGCCGGCACCAAGTACCGCGGCGAATTCGAGGAGCGGCTGAAGAAGATCCTGGACGAGATCCGCTCCAGCCGCGAGGTCGTGCTCTTCATCGACGAGCTGCACACCCTGGTCGGCGCCGGCGCCGCCGAGGGTGCCATCGACGCCGCCAACATCCTCAAGCCAGCCCTGGCCCGGGGCGAGATCCAGTGCATCGGCGCCACCACGCTTAACGAGTACCGCAAGTACATCGAGAAGGACGCTGCCCTGGAGCGCCGCTTCCAGCCCGTCTTTGTCGACGAGCCGTCGCTGGTGGAGACGATCTCGATTCTGCACGGCGTCAAGAGCCTGTACGAGAAGCACCACCGCGTGAAGGTCACCGACAAGGCGATCAAGGCCGCGGCCGAGTTGTCGGTCCGCTACGTCGCCGACCGCTCGCTGCCAGACAAAGCCATCGACCTGATGGACGAGGCCTCGGCGCGGGTGCGTATGAAGTTGACCACCACGCCGCCTGACCTGAAGACCATGCAGAAGGAGATCCGCGAGCTCCAGGTCAAGAAGGAAGAGGCCATCGCCAACCAGGACTACGAGACGGCCGCCTCCTACCGCGACAAAGAGAAGAAGCTCAAGGACCGCTACGTCAAGGAAGAGATGGAGTGGCGCGACAAACTGGGCGCCACCGTGCCCGAAGTGAGTGAGGAGCACATCGCCGAGATCGTCAGCTCCTGGACGGGCGTGCCCGTGTCGCGCCTTGTGGAAGAGGAATCCAGCCGGCTGATGCGGATGGAGGAGGAGATCCACGCCCGCCTGATCGGCCAGGACGACGCGGTCAAGGTCGTCTCCCAGGCGGTGCGTCGCGCTCGCGCCGGGCTGAAGGATTCCAAACGTCCCATCGGGTCTTTCATCTTCCTCGGTCCGACCGGGGTAGGCAAGACCGAGCTGGCTCGCCAGCTGGCGCGCTTCCTCTTCGACAACGAGGATGCCATCGTCCGCCTGGACATGTCGGAGTTCATGGAGCGTCACACCACGGCCCGCCTGGTCGGGTCACCGCCCGGCTATGTCGGCTACGACGAGGGCGGCCAGCTGACCGAGGCCATCCGGCGCCGTCCGTACTCGGTGGTCCTCTTCGATGAGATCGAGAAGGCGCACCCCGAAGTCTTCAACATGCTGCTCCAGATCCTGGAGGACGGCCGCCTGGCCGATGCCAAGGGCAAGCAGGTCAACTTCGCTAACACCATCGTGATCATGACCTCCAACATCGGCGTGTCGAACCTGCAGCAGGCCACCACCTCGCTCGGCTTCCAGCCGTCCATGCCGCTCGGCACCACGCAGGAAGAGAAAGAGCACGGCAAGATGCGCGAGAAGATCATGGACGACCTCAAGAAGACCTTCCGGCCGGAGTTCCTCAACCGAGTGGACGCGGTCGTGGTCTTCAAGGCCCTGTCGCCCGAGGAGATGCGCCAGATCGTGGACATCCTGGTCCAGAAGGTGGCCGTGCGCCTCGAGGAGCACGAGATGAAGCTCGAGGTGTCGATGGAGGCCAAGGATTACCTGGCCAAAGAGGGATACGACAAGCTCTACGGAGCACGTCCGCTGCGCCGGGTCATCCAGCGCCAGATCGAGGACCCGCTCTCCGAAACGCTGCTCTCCACCAAATTCAGTGCTGGCGACTCCATCCTGGTCGAGCTGGCGGACGGGGTGCTCAAGCTGACCCCGATGCGCAAGGAGCGGGAGCCCAAAGCCGAAAAGCCCGAGAAACCGGAGAAGCCTCCCAAAGAGCCCGTCGCTGGCAAAGGGAAGGGCGAGAGCTAAAGCTCTCCCTCCTCGCCGCGCTCCCCCGCAACCCTTCCTTCCCCAACACGGATCTAACAACTCTCCCTCCCCCTTGCGGGGAGGGTCGGGGAGGGGGTCTCGGAACTTCCCGTGAAGTCATCCGAGGTATGCTCCCTTGCTGAACTCGCTGACAGTGCAGGTGGGCAGAGAGCCGAGGAGGAAAGGCGTGGCGGTCTACAGTGCGGTCTCGCAGTTAAAGCCGGCGCGGATCTGGGACGGGGTCCTCGCCCGGGCGGTCCACGCAGACCGGGTGACCATCGGATTCGTCGACATCGATCCAGGCGTCCTGGTGCCCCTCCACCAGCACGAAAGCGAGCAGGTCGGCTTCGTGCTGCGTGGTTCCGTGACTATGACCGTGGGAGGTCAATCGCGCGAGCTGCGGGTGGGTGAGACCTACCAGATCGCCAGTCAGGTTCCCCATTCGGCGAAGGCTGGCCCGGACGGCGTGTCGGTGGTCGATGTTTTCGCGCCGGTCCGCGAAGACTGGAAGGGAGTGCCCCTGGTCCAGCCATTCCCCGGACGCTGGCCCGAGCGGTAGCCGTCGTTCTAGAAGAGGCCGCCGTACTCCCCACCGTCCACCGCGAGGGTGGCTCCGGTGACGAAGCTCGCGCCGTCCCCGGCCAGGAAGACGACCGCAGCCGCCAGCTCTTCGGGGCGTCCGTACCGGCCCAGCGGAATGTTGCGGATGCTGCGCGCCTTGACCTCTTCGAGATCGACCCCGAGCTTGGCCGCCTGATGCCGGTTCTCTTCCACAATGCGGTCCGTCTCAAAACGGCCGGTCAGGATGGAATTCACGCGGACCTCGGGAGCCGCCTCCTTCGCCAGCGTCTTGCCCATGGCGACCACCGCCGGCCGCAGGGCGTTCGAGAGCACCAGGTTGTCGACCGGCTGATGGGCGGCGATCGAGGTGAGGTTGACGATGGCGCCTCGAGCGCGCCGCAGCGCGGGGAGGGACGCGCGAGTCAACCGCACCGCACTCATCAACACCAGGTTGAAGGCCTCGGTCCATGCCTTGTCGTCCAGGTCGGCGACCGTACCGAAAGTCGGTCCTCGGGTGTTGTTGACGAGCACGTCGAGGCCGCCGAGCGATGTCGTCGCCCAAGCAACGAGGTCCCGGCACTGGTCTGCCTGACTGATATCGGCGGCCCGGGCCACCACCTCCTGACCCTCGTTGCGCAGGGTCTGGGCCGCGGCCTGGATCCGTTTCTCGTCGCTCGAGGAGATGACCACGCGACAACCCTCGGCGGCGAGCGCGCGGGCGGTGGCGAACCCGAGACCGCGGCTGGCTGCCGTTACGAGCGCACGGCGTCCGCGCAGGCCGGTATCCACTCCGCAATCCTAGGGAGATCCGCGGGCCCCCGTCTGGAAGGGATCCTGTTTGGGGAAAACCTGCATCGGGTAAACTGAGTTCATCGCTCAGTTCACCATCGCCTGGGAGCAAACCCAACCGGTCAGGCTCGATAGCGCCGGGAAGTTGGCGTTCGAAAAGCAGGCAGCACGGGCCGGCGTCTACCGGTTCCGGCTCCAGGACGCCGCTGGGGTGACTGGGGCAACCTTCACCGGCGAGGCCGAGAACCTGCGCCAGCGTATGGCCCACTACCGCCGGCCCGGTGCGGCGCAGCTGGCCACTCAGCGCATCAGCGAAACCATCCGCTCCTTCCTCGCCACGGCTGGCGCCTCCGTTGCGCTCGACGTCGTCGCCTCTGCCCGGAGCGCAGGGTCCAGCATTGATCTGACCTCAGCGCCACACCGCCGGCTGCTGGAGCGGGCCCTCATATCCGCCTGCCGGGGGAACTCGCTCAACCTTTAGACTCTCCCGTCCCCGCGCGGGAAGGGTGGGGGTGTCCCAGCAATCATGGACCCACTATTGGGAAGTTATACGTCTTGACATCAGCGACTGCCGGTCCATACTCGGGCCGAGCAGAATCGGCCTAGGAGCCCTGGAGGGCTCAGGGACGGAGCATGGAAACCGCCCGCACCAAGTTGACGGCCGCAGAAAAGATCGCGCAGTTACGAGGGGCATACGCCGCGTTCAACCACGGCGACGTGAACGCCGTGCTGGAGCTGCAGACGGACGACTGCGTCTGGCACTTTCGCGGCAGCACCAAATACGCCGGGGACTTCAAGGGAAAGGAGAAGATCATCGGGAGCTGTCTCAGATCCCGCAGGACTTCGAGGAGTTCAAGCTCGATGTCCACGACATCCTGGCCAACGACAAGCACGCGGCGGTCCTGGTCACCAGCCACAGTCGCCGGAAGGGCAAGACCTACCACGACAACGCCGTGCACGTGTACCACCTCAACGACGAGGGCAAGGCCACGGAACTCTGGTTTGCCACCGACACGGAGCTGCTGAAGGAGGCCCTCCAGAGCTAACGTCGGATTCGGCCTAGCCCGAATCCGGGCCGAGAAGGTTTGGCCCGGACAGGCCGTTGTACGCGCGTGGCCGTCTGCAAGCGCTGCGGGTCCGTCATGCCCGTCGGCCAGAAAATTTGCGACATGTGCGGTGGCCCCTCGGCCACCGCGGCGGCTAAGTGGCAGGCGCCGCTGGAGGCCGCGCCGGTCCAGCTCGCTTCCAGCGCGGCTGGCTGGGCCCAGCCTCAGGCCCCACCGCCCCAGGCAGCCGACCATGGCATCGCGGTCCCGTCCTACGTCACGGTGGGCAGCCTGCGGGCTCCCTTCTGGATGCGGGCCATCGCGCTCTTGATCGACGGCGCGGTCGTCGGGATCCCCTCGTACGCGCTGTCCGTGGTCGTCCTGCAGCAGCAGGGGGTGGGCGTCCGTTATGGAATCGGCGTACTGCTCAACCTCATCTACTTCGTCTACTTCTGGAGCGGCCCCGAGAAGGGGCAGACCCTGGGCATGAGCCTGTTCAACCTCCATGTGGTCAAGACCGACGGCTCATACCTGGACGTTAGCCGCGCGCTCATTCGCTACATCGGCTTCTTTATCTCAGAATCGGTGTTCGGGCTCGGGCTCCTGTGGGCCGCCTTTGACGCCAACAAGCAGGGCTGGCACGACAAGATGGCGGGCACCTACGTCATTCGCGCCGCCAGCTAGCCGTCACCATCGCCGCGCCACACTGGTGACGAAGGCACGACCCTCGTTGCGAGTCACGATGGCCAACGACCTGGCAGCAGCTCGACCTCAAGTCCCTTAGCCCACGACCGTAACTGAAATCCACCCGGCCAGCGTTCTACCTTCCGTGGGGGTGCTGCACCGGCGCCTGGCGACGGCGTTCGCTCCGGGCTTGGGCGGCGCCCTGCTGCTCGCCACCGCCATCGGGATGGCTGGAGTGACGTTGCCGGCCACCGCCGCGTCCAGGTGCCAGCCGCTGGGCGGCAACTTCTCAGCTACCCCGCTCGCAGACGGCCGGGTGCTGGTCATCGTCTCCGGGCTAGGCGCACCGCCGACGATTCAGGCTGAAATATTCGACCCCACCGCCAACGACTGGACTCCGGCGTCCATAGACCGCGAAGCCTCAACCGTGACACCCCTGGCCGACGGCAGAGTCCTCCTCCTTGGAGGCAACCAATGGTGCAGTCTTGGCCCCGAACTCTACGACCCGAAAACCGACAACATCTCCCCCGCGACAAGCATGCTTGCGCCCGATAGCTTCGTCTACACGTCCACGCTGCTGCACTCCGGCAAGGTACTGGTCACGGGCCTGCGTTGGCCATCGTTCAATAGCGAACCACTCGGCATTGCCGAACTCTATGACCCGGCGACGAACAGGTGGTCGCGCGCGGCCGGCACGCGGGTCGCCCGCAAGGGGGCCCGAGCGATCCTGCTCGCCGATGGCCGCGTACTGTTGGTCGGCGGGGATAACGAGGCTGGCCAGGACCAGCCGCAGTACTTGACCAGCGGCGAAGTCTACGATCCGGTGGCGAACACCTGGTCGGCGGCAGGCCAGATGACTACGAATGACGGCGGCCGCTATGCCTTCTACGGCCTGGCGCCACTGGGAAATGGGCTGGCCCTGGCCGCCGGTGGCGGCGAAGATGGAGTACCCTCGTCCAGCGCTGAGCTATTTAATCCGGCAACCGGGAGCTGGTCGACGACCAGCCCCATGTTCCATGCCCGTGCCGGTCCGACTGCCATCATGCTGCCGGACGGGCGAGGTCTCGTCCTCGGAGGCCTGGATCTGTCGGGACTTCCGCAAACCACCGGGGAGATCTTTGACCCGCACACGAACCGTTGGACCCTCGTAGCAGCGACCCTGAAGAGCGAGCGCCGGGATCAGGTAGCGGTTCCGCTGCGCTATGGCCGCCTCTTTGTCACGGCGTGGTCTGCTCACTGGTCGCCCGCCGACGTCGAGATCTTCGATCCGACGCGGGCTGGAACGCCACCGTCGCCCACCATGACCCCAACGGGTCCCGGGACCTGGTCGAGCATGCCGAGCACCCCGGTCCCGCACGCGAATCACACCACCACCCTGCTTGCGGATGGGCGCGTCCTCATCCTCGGAGGGGGATTTCCAGGATACCCACCGGTCGCGTCGTCATTCGAAGCCATGCTCGCCATCGGCGTGCCGGGCGAAATCTACGATCCGTCAACCGGTCGATCGGTCGCAACGGCGCGGGGCATCGGTATCGCATGGTCCGAATTCACCGCGACACCACTCGCCAGCGGAAAAGTGCTGGTGGTTGGATACGGCGCGAGGCTCTACGACCCGACTTCGGACCGTTGGTCGCCGGCCGGAAACATGGCCGTCGGCCGCAACGACCACGCAGCCGTACGCCTGCTGGACGGCCGGGTACTGGTCGCGGGAGGCAATACTCAGGTCGCGCTAGAAAGCCCGCCGCCGGTTGAAATTTACGACCCATCCTCCAATAGCTGGTCGACGGCCGCTCCCATGTATGCGGACTTCGGGCTCAGCCTGTTCAACGGCTCTGGCGCCACGCTCCTGCCGGACGGCAGGGTCTTCTTTTTCGCCGGGAACCTCAAAGCCGCGATTCTTAACCCGACCTCCGGCACGTGGGCAGCCGCTGCCAGTCCACTGGGAGGACTGTATAGCGACTACGACCTCAGGTTGGGCTATGAGGAGTACAGGACCACCGCGCTGTCGACTGGGAAAGTGCTGGTCGCCGGCGGCTACCTCCACGGCAACGGCGCGTTCCCTCGACCAGAGGTCTACGATCCGGCCACCAACCGTTGGTCGCAGACACCGCCGTTGCACTACAACCGTCCGGGCCATACTGCGACTCTCCTGCCGAACGGCCTCGTCCTGGTGGCAGGCGGCAATGATGGACCCGAGGGTGGCAGGGGAGTCACGGCCACCGCGGAGCTCTACGACCCGGCCGCCAACCGTTGGTCGCTGACGGGAAGCATGGCGGTGGCCAGAAGCGGTCACACCGCCACGTTGCTGAAAAACGGCAAGGTCCTGGTGGTTGGCGGACAGTTCCTTGCCAACTTGCGCAGCGTCGAGCTCTATGGCCTCTCGGATCATCGACACTTCGCAGGGGGTCCTCCGTCGGCCGGGATTCTCCACGGGGCAGCACTTCCAGTTGGCACTGCCGCTCTGTTCATCCTTGTGACCGCAGGAGTCCTGGCCGTTCGGGCGAGGGGGCGAAGGCGCTCCACTTGATGCCGTTGGCGGTGGCTATCGTCGCCCTGGTTTAGAGCGCTCTCCAAAGAAACAAGCGCGACTCCAGCGCGGGGTCTGGTTCCAACCCGAACTCGCGCAACCGACCACGGATCCGTGAGCGGGCCGCCCCAGGGGAAGTGCCGGCCGCCTCGGCGTACGCGTCGGGCCAGAAGCGCTCGCCCAGGTCCCACACGTACGCATACGTGCCCCGGGTGCGGCCGGCCAGGTCCACCTTGCAGATCACGAACCGTCGCTGCAGCTCCACCAGCGCCCGGTCGAACCCGTCGCTGCCGGCGATCCGGCGCAGCTCTCCAGACGACGCCCGCCCGCTGCTGCGCAGGTGCTCGAAGATGACGTTCGCGTTGCGCGGCAGCCGGCCTTCGGCATAGAGCCTCGAGGGGTCCCGCTCCACCTGCAGTCCGCGGCCGCCCACTGCCGCGACGAAATCCGGAAGGAAGTCGGGCCTGATGAAGCTTGGCTGCCCCTTGATGATCTTGCCGTAGTGTGCCTTCCGCTGCATGTGAACGTCGTCCTTCCAGCCCCAGGTCACGTCCATCACCGTCCAGGCCGTCCGACCCATCGCCTCGGCGACGTTGGGGAAGGCCAGGCCGTCGATGGGTCCCCAGGTGCAAAATCCGATGGCCCGGACGAAGGCGGTGGCATCGGCCGGCGTCCGCACCGGTCGCCGCCACAGGCGACGCCAGCCTGCCTGGGTGGCTCGCTTACGCTCCGCCAACGATGGTGACCAGCGTGTCGGGCAGGCCAAAGAGGGCGCGTAGGCCCGGGCCGCTCAGCTCGAAGCTCCCGCTGCTGCCGCGGACCCGCACCCCCAGAATCCGGCCTGAGGGACCCTTCTGCAGCACATCCATCCCCACGATCGTGTCGCCCAGGTCCTCGCCGTCGTCTCGCATGATTTGGGCGGCGGCGGCCGGGGTGAAGGGTCCCACCTGCCAGGCCGGAGCCCGGTCCAGCGGATCGGGGATCCCGCGCAGGTAGCTGAAGACGGCGGCCGGCACCAGGCCGTTCTTCCACCGGATGAACCCAAACTCGCTGTTCTCGGTGTGCCCGCCCCCGGAGGCCATGTAGAGGGCATCGATGAGGTGCCCGCCGCTGGTCAGGACCTGGCCGCGCGTGGCATCGACGGCCTCGCTGCTGGCGACACGCTCCTCGCCCAGGCCGCCGTACGCCTGGTCGTACGTGGTGCCCTCCAGATCGAAGTCGCCGGGTCCGGCGAGCAGGATCTTGCGCAGCGCATAGGTGCGAGCCGCGATGGCCTGCGCCTTGAGGGCCTCGGTGCCCCAGGAGAACGGCATCTCGGCGGGGACCACGTCCTTCAGGTAGTCCTCCAGCGGCAGGGTGTTGACCAGCACTACGCTGGCCCCCGTCTTGGGGATGATCGTCAGCGTCCCGCCGTAGCGTCCCTCCTCGCTGCCCCGGCGAAAGTCGCTGTCCAGCGATTCCAGCAGGTTGGTTCGTAATCCTGCCGGTCCGCCGGCGCGCACGGTCAGCGGCCGGGTGATCGCGATCGGCTGGCCGCGACTGCCATTGGGTTGTTGCACCAGCACGGTCGCCCGGCCCGCTGGATTGGACCCGAACACCAGGAACCCGCCGGGCTCGACGCTGAGGGGCGTGCCGTCCACCGTCGCCGGCCCCGCGATTTCCTGGAACGGGCCGTACAGCCGGGGCCAGGGCCGCGCCAGGTTGATGGCGTAGTGCGTTAGTCCCACCCGCACCGCGCGGCTGGTGTCCCGCACGTCAATGCTGACGCCCTGGTAGTAGGCCTGCAGGATGCTTCGGTAGTCCTGGCCGGCCTGGCCGCGTCCGCGAGCGCCCCACTGGCTCATCCCCAGGCCATGTCCGTTGCCCCGTCCCGAAAACAGGAAGCCCGAGAGGTGGAACGGTACCGGATCACCGAGTGCCACCTGGGTCCCGTGCGTGTTGAGGGTGACCGCCAGCGTGAAGTCCCCGACCGCCGAGGGCGCCAGGGTGACCATAGCCAGGGTGGCCTCGCCGCCCGGCGGGACGCTCTGGCCCAGCGGCTGCGTGGCTTCGAGCGCCGTTTGTCCACTCCGGGCCCATCGGATCCGCACCGTGTCGTGCGGACCCCACGCGCTGGTGGAATCGTTGACCAGGTCCAGGGTGAGCCTGACCACGCCGCCAATCGGGGGCTGCTGTGGCAGCACCGAGCTGGAACGCACGGTCACGCCCGATGCGGCCCCCACCGGTGCCCCGCCCAGGGCGGCGGCCAGGAGCACGGATGCCACGACGACGCTCAGTGGCCGCCGGTTCAGACGCACCTTGCTATTCTCGCGAAATGCCTTCTTCTGACAGGCTCGCCTGCCTGTTGCTGGTCGGCCTGCTCTCGTCCTGTACGGTGCACATCGGGCCTCAGCCCACGCCCCATGGCACGGCGTCGCCCACGCCTCCCGCCACCATCAGCCTCCGTCTGCTGGAGGCCGATGACGCCCAGACTCTCGATCCGGCGCTGATCGACGACCCGACGTCGATGGCCGTCGGACGCGAACTGTTCGAAGGCCTGACCAGGCTGGACGCGCAGCTCCGGCCAGGACCGGGTCTGGCCAGCAGCTGGGACATCACCGACGCCGGCCGCACCTACACCTTTCACCTGCGCACCGCCACCTACCAGTCCGGCGCCCAGGTCCAGGCCCAGGATGCGGTCACCGACTGGACACGGGCGCTGGACCCCAGGACCGCCAGCCCGCTGACTGCCTTCTTCGCCCCGCTGGGCGCCCGCCACGCCGGCGAGCCGCTAACGGGCGTGGAGGCGGTCGACCCGCACACGCTCCGAGTCCACCTGGCCGTGCCGAACAGCGAGCTGCTCACCCTGCTGGCCCTGCCACCGTTTTGGTTGTACGACCCGAAAGCCACCGGCCCACATTTCGGCGATGCGGTCGCCTCCGCCGGCAGCGGTCCCTACGTGCTCGACCGCTGGGACCGCGGCCGCAGCCTCTCTCTGCATGCGTGGTCCGGCTACTGGCAGGCGGCGCCCCAGGTGCGCTCGGTCGGCGTGGACATCGTGCCCGACCCGGCGATACGGCTGCAAAAGTTCCAGGACGGAGCCGCCGACATCGTCCACGGTCTGACGGGGGCCCAGCTGCTGGGGTGGGCCAGCGATCCGGCGCGGCTGGCCGCCCTGCACAAAGTGCCCACCGGGCTGACCGCCTGGCTGGGGTTCAACACGATTGCCAGCCAGCAGTATGGCCTGGCCGAGCGGCAGGCGCTGGCCCAGGCCGTCGACCGCGGGCGCCTCACCGACCTGGCCCTGTTCGGGTCCTGGCTGGGTGTTCCGGCCACCGACCTGCTGCCGCCGGGGATTCCCGGGCATGTCGACCGCTCGCTGCCCGGTTACGATCCGGCCACGGCTCGGCGGGTTCTGGATGCCGCCGCTTTCCCCGACACCCTCGACCTGTATCTCTCGGGCGGGCAGACCACCGGTCGAGTGGGTCGTGACCTGCAAGATCAGCTCGCCAGCGCGACCGGACGGACGGTGACCCTCCACCCCATCGGCGACTTCTCATCGCAGGCGTCCCTGGACAGGCTTCCCTTCTTCATCGACGCCTGGACGGCGGACGTGCCCCATCCGGCCGACGTGCTGGAGACCGTGCTCCGCCGCAATGCCCAGTTCAACAATCTCCAGCTGCAGGATGCGCAGATCGAGGCGGCCCTCGACCAGGGGCTGGGCGCCCCCACCTTCGACGACGGGATCCGCGGCTACCAGGCGGCCGACGGTCTCGCCGTCGATCAGGTTCGCGTCATTCCGCTCTACAGTGGCGTGGAGCCTTATCTGGTCCGGTCCGGCCTCCAGGTACCGTTCATGGGTAGCGTGCTGCCCTATCGCTGGGAAGACATCCGCGCCTAGAAAACCTTCCCGCTGAGGGCAAGCCCGTTTCTCCCTCCCCTCTGCGGGGAGGGGTCGGGGTAGGGGTGTCACTGCAATCAGGTCCCCCAGTACGAGTGCTGCTAACGCCTACCATCTGAGCATGACCGACCGCGCCTCCCATCGAGCCAAGGTGCTGCGCTACGGCGAGCAGACCGAGCGTCGCGATGACCAGCTGGCGGCCGAAGAGCCGCTCGAACTCCGGCTCGACGGCGAGCCGCTGACGGTGATGATGCGCACCCCAGGCCATGACCGCGAGCTGGCGCTGGGCTTCTGCTACGGCGAAGGCATCATCCGTAGCGCCGCGGACGTGACCAACCTCACGGTCGTGCCGAATGGCGAGCACCCAGACCTCGAGAATGTCCTCGACCTGCAGCTCGCGCCGACCGCCCCCGGGCGCGACGCGCGCTGGCAGCGCCAGTTCTTCGCGGCGTCCAGTTGTGGGCTCTGCGGCGTGAGTAGCATCGAGGCCATCCACAGCCAGGCACCGCCGCTTCCGGACGATGACCTGCGGATTGCCCCAGAGGTTCTCTTCGCGCTGGACGAGCGGTTGCGTGCCGAACAGGCGGTCTTCGCCCGCACCGGCGGGTTGCACGCCGCGGGCCTCTTCACCGAAGCCGGCGATCCCATCGTGGTGCGGGAGGACGTCGGCCGTCACAATGCCGTCGACAAGGTGATCGGGTACGCGCTGGAGGGAGGCCTGGTTCCGCTGTCGCGCGCCATCTTGCTGGTAAGCGGCCGTACGTCGTTCGAGATCGTGCAGAAGGCGCTGATGGCAC